>NZ_JANURN010000003.1:0-268226 GCF_030249855.1 Helicobacter zhangjianzhongii | reverse complement strand
GGTGTGGGAATGTAGGTCGATGCAGGGATAAGGGAGATTCTTCTTTTGACTTCTTGTGTTTTACTTATTGTTTTTGCTTAGTGTTAGGATAGCTCTTATTACTCATTATATTTTTAGTTTGTTGGTGCATTTCTATAAATGTTTTTGCTAGATTAAGGATATATATATATATATATACTATTAGAATTTCATATTACAAGGGAGCTTGGCTATGTGCTGTGAAGAAGAGATAGGAGAAATGCTAGATTCTATCAATATTATCCAAATGGTGAGTTTTGAATGGGAAAGGATTGATGCTATATCAGCAAAGGTAGCACACAAGGCAGGGAAAAGTTTGTATAAATGGAATGTAGCTCAAGGCTTATCTCGCTTTGATAATGAAAATAAAATATTTGGATCTTTTGATGAAAAAGATGCGAGTGAAGTTTTAGAGTGGTTTCAAAGTAATGATGCAAAAAATAGTATCGTAATCTTAGAAGATTTTTATCCATTGTTTGATGAGAATCCACAAAATATTAGAATCTTTAGAAATATCGCAAGGGGACCAAAGGATAGGACACTTATCTTATCGCAACCATTTCAAAGAATCCCACAAGAGCTAGATAAAGATGTGCATACTATCACGCTTGATTTATCAAGTAAGGCTGATTTAGAAGTAATCTTTCGCCAATGCGTTGAAGATGCTAAATATGGATCGCAAAAACTAGATGAAAACCTAAAAGATAGACTTATAGAATCTGCCTTAGGACTTACCATTATGGAGGCTAGAAAAGTCTTTACAATGGCTATCAAGCGGACAAATGGAAAACTTGGAGAAGATGAGATTAGGCTAATTGTTAGCGAAAAAGAGCATATTATAAAAAATAGCGGATTTTTAGAATACTATCATCATAAAGAGGGGCTTAGTGATGTTGGTGGCTTGGATAATCTTAAAATTTGGCTTACAAAAAGAGGTAGAGCATTTTATAAAGAAGCAAAGGAGTATGGGCTAGAGATTCCAAAAGGAGTATTACTTTTAGGGATTCCTGGGACTGGTAAGAGTTTAAGTGCTAAGGCGATAGGAAGTGAGTGGAAATTCCCCATTATAAAGCTTGATATGGGCAGAATCTTTGGTGGTATTGTGGGTGAGAGTGAGAGCAATATCCGCAAGGCATTGCAGATTACAGAAGCGATTGCGCCTTCAATTTTGTGGATTGATGAGATTGAAAAGGGCTTTTCTGGCTTATCTAGCTCTGGTTCTACTGATGGTGGCACGACTTCAAGGGTGCTTGGCACTTTTCTATCATGGATGCAAGATAAGAGCAAGCCTGTATTTGTCGTAGCAACTGCAAATGATATTAGCAAACTCCCACCTGAACTTTTGCGTAAAGGTAGGATTGATGAGATTTTCTTTGTAGATTTGCCGAGCTTTAATGCGAGAAAAGAGATTATAAAAATACATTTACAACGATTAAAAAGAAATCCAAGTGATTTTGACTTAGATGTTTTATCACAAGCTTGTATGGGCTTTTCTGGTGCAGAGATTGAGGAGTGTATCAAGGACGCGCTTTTTAATGCCTTTGATGATGGTGTGGAGATAGGGGATAGCCACATTCTAGATTCTGCTAAAAAGACCTATCCGCTATCAAAGACTATGAGTGAGAGTATTGCCTCTATGCGTAAATGGGCTAAGGCTAGGGCTGTTTATGCCTCTAGTGAAGAGTTTGATGGTGAGCTGAAAAATGATAAAGATGTCCCACAATTAAAGCAAGAGATAACCGCTAATCCATTTATGTAAGACTATTTTAATGCTTAAAGGGGTTGTATGCAGCATTATTATCGTGCCTTTTCACAAAATGCAGATGAGGCAAAGAGAAAAAGAGAATGTATAGAAAAAGAGATATTGCCATTTAGCCAATATATAAAGACTGCCATTACTACACTAGAAAAGAAAGAAGTAAAGGCTAGATGGGAAAGAGTCGAAACAGAGTTTAATGCGAGTTTAGAGATAAATGGGTATTTTTATGAATATAAGCCTTTAAGCCAAATACGCTTAAAAGATGAGATTTACACTCGTTTAGATTCTATGCTATTTTTAGAGAATCTCCCACAACATAGAGATTATGATGAAAAGCTGTTTATTGCTTTAGACAATGATGAAAAAGTAATAATACACCTAAAAGCTGGCGATATAGCACAAGGCAAATGGGCGTTGTATGCGCTTTGCAATCTTGCAGGTGAGAGTGGGGCTGGAATGCAAGATAGCGAGAGGCTAGATTCTAGCGATAGAGGGTTTATTTGCTTGGATTCTTTAGGGCTAAATGATAGGGATAGGCAAAAGCTAGCAAGCAATACGATTAAAAAAATATCGTGGAGTGGTGATGATATACAAGCTAAAAAGCTTGCAGTGTGGCTTGGTAGCGGAGAGGTGGATTTAGATTCTAAACAAGTATTCATAAAAGATATAAAAAAGCTAGGTGATAAAGCAAGATTGTATGATAAGAATGGAATATCCTATACTCTAAGAAAGATTGAAGATAAAGGGTGTCATATCAAGCTGCTAAAAGATGATAGTGAAAAAGAAGATGAAGATGAGATAGAATCGCCTTTGCGTTTCTTTTTGGATTCTAAAGTTGTAGCACATTTAGATGGACATAAAAAGCCACAAGAATGCGAAGTGAGAGTTGTGGATAGAGATGAGTTTATCATTGAGTTGCGATATAAAAACAGACCAATACTTCCGAGGCAAGATTCTATACTAAAGACAAAGCCAAAACCCCATACACTTAAATGTCAAAAAAATGCTATACAAAACCTTAGAGAAATGCCACTATCCCAAAGCCATACACTCTTAGATCTTTTTGCTTCAAGGAAAAAAGATAAAATAAATTGGCTAACACAAGATTCTAAAACAACAAATATTACAGAATGGGAAGTGCTAACAGATGAGAATAGAAAGGGTGCTGACATTCAGCGAAAGTTCATACAACAAGCACTCAATACAACAGACTTTGCCCTGCTGGAGGGACCTCCGGGCAGTGGCAAAACTACGACTATTTTAGAGCTTATCGCGCAAATTATCAAACAAAATAAAAGAGTGCTGCTGTGTGGCTCAACACATATCGCAATAGACAATGTGCTAGAGAGATTAAAAGAGAAAAATCTCATAGAAAAGCTCAATATATTCCCCATAAGAGTAGGAAGGGAAGGGGCTTTGAGTGAAGAGGTAAAGGAATTTAGACTCGGTGATTTTGGTAGAAATTATGAAGGTTCATTGCTTGAAAAGTATAGCGTTTATGATGATATAGAAAAAGATTCTAACGATGAAAACAATCAAGGCAAAATTGGCTTAAAATTCTTTATGCAGTGCGCTAATCTCGTATGTGGCACAACAATTGGGATTTTGAAATACCCTGGCTTTGAACAAAATAGAAAAGGCAACAAAAAGCATCAAAAATTTATAAAACCAATAATGCCTGACTTTGATTATTTAATCATTGATGAGTCTTCAAAAACGACTTTTCAAGAGTTTCTAGTCCCAGCAATGTATGCGAAAAAGTGGATTATCGTAGGTGATACAAGGCAACTTAGTCCATTTGTAGATAGAGATGAGCTAGAGAATAATATCAGCAATCTTGCTTTGGGATACAATAAAAGCAATAAAAGCTTCGACTCTTTAGAACCTAGCTATCAACAATCTTGCTTCTTGCTTTATTTATTAGCAAAAATCTATAAAGATAATGGCTTTAATATAAAAATTGCTATGGGCGTATCAAGTAGGATTCTAGAGATTATACAGAAAGAAATTACAATAAGAAGAGAGAAAAAAAGAGATACTTTTGGTGTGCTAAATTCTAAATTAGAAGTTGGCTACATTGAAGACTTACAAACTTCTTCATATTTTGACAATCTCAGCAAACATTGGATTTTTTATGATGAAAATCTAGTAGAAAAAGATTTGCTACACAGTCCATTAAAAAGCCTTATCCCAAGCGATTTTATAGACTTTAGCAATCTTTCTTTATTGTATCAATATCAATACAGACATAAAAATACGAAGTTAATGTTTGATAGTAGAGATAGAGATTTAGAATCTTTTCTTAAAGCGATTAAGGAGTATAGACAAGAGAGAAGCTTTGCTAGTGAGATTGCTTGGCGACTTAGTAGGGAGTTTGAGTTAAGGACCTTTTCAGATTCCAATAAGGCTAAAAATAAAAATCAATCATATACAAAAACAATTGATGAGTTACTCCCAAAAAGTCATAAAGATAGAAACCTTATCCGCAATAAAATCTCAAGTATTGCAAATATTGCCCTGCCTTCAATCTTAGAATCTTTGATTAAAGGTGTGAGCGATAGGCGAAGTGAGAGAGAAGACTCTGCTATCCGCAGTGGCTTTACAAAAGATGAGCTAGAAAAAAGGCATAGCATACTAAGCACACAAGGCAGAATGCACACAGATATTTCACGCTTTCCACGAGAGCAGTTCTATAAAGAAGCGAATGCTTTGCAGGATTTACCAGAATTAGAGCGAGAATGGAGCTACACAAGATATAAAAAGCGAAGTGTATGGATAAATGTAGATGGCAAGAGTTATAGAGGTAGAAATGAAAAAGAAGCAGAGATTCTTATAAAAGAACTTCAAGCCTTTATAGATTTTGCGAGTAAAAATCCACATCCTTTAAATGAAACTTGGAGTATAGCTGTGCTAAGTTTTTATAAGGGACAAACTAGAATCTTAGAATCTAAGCTACAAAAATACACAGGATTAAAGCATAAGAGCACAGACTTTACTAAAGAGTGGAATGGCACAAAGATACAAATGAAGCTTTGCACCGTAGATAAGTTTCAAGGGCAAGAAGCTGATATTGTGTTTCTCTCAATGGTAAATACAGATAAAATTGGCTTTTTAGATAATCCAAACCGCTTAAATGTCGGTATCACAAGAGCAAAATTTCAACTTGTGATAGTGGGAAAATATGATTTTTTTAGGAAATGCAGAGATGATATGCTAAAGCAGTTTGCATTGCACCACAAAGATACACTACATAAAGGGAGTAAATGAAAATAGAATTAAGTCATACAATAACGCTACAAAGTGGCTATGCATTTTTAGAAATTGAAGTGCTGCATAATGCAAGCGATATGGCAGCGTTTTTAGAATCTTTACAGAAAAATGAAGTGCTTTTTGAAGAGCCACTACAAACAAGAGCAAAAAGAGAAATGCAAAATCTTGGCTTTTTAGATTCTAATAATAGCCTTACAAAAGAAGGTAAAAAGCTTATAGAAACTAAGCAAAGATACATAAAAGAATGCGGTAAATACAAAATAGACTTTAGCCTTGATGATGACATTTTTGATAACAGAATCTTTAAGGTAAAAAGGGAAAAAGTAAATGAAGATGAGACAGAATTAGAGCAAATAGATTTTGGTAATGACCCATATTTGCTGCTTGATGATAAAAACAAAAGACTAGATAAAATCATCACAACAACCGCCAAAATACAAAAAAATGGCACTACACAATCTCATATAACCTATCAAAGATTCTATGAAATTGACAGCAAAGGCAATGTGATACAAGACAAAGAAGAGCTAAATGGGATTGCCATTGAAGCAGATGAAAACTTTTTAGACACGCAAAGCTTTATACAAAAATACGAACAAGCCTTAGGTCCTAATTGGGATAAAACAAATCTAGCATATAGAATCGATGAAAATGAATTAAACGAATTTTTGGAGGAACAAGTTATAAAAGATATACGCACATTAATGGCAAATTGCACGGTAAAAGATTTTACATTTAGCAAAATGCCACTCTATCCAAAGGAAGAGAGCGATGCAAAATATATCTTAACTCTTTGCTTATTAAAAGATTTAAGCGAGTCCTATCTCACACAAGATGATTTAGATTCTAAACTAGAATCTTATATTAAACACAAAGGTTTAAGTGAGTTTTTACAAACTGCAAATAAAAAAGAGTATATAAAGGACTTAGAATCTTCACTCAAACAAGAAAAGGATAAAACAGCCTTTTGGCATTATTATGCAATAAATGATTTATTGCCAATGGAGAAAAAATAATGGATACAATAGCAAACAGCCATAGAGAAATCACAAAAGATTATGGGAATAGTGTTATAAAAAATGTATGGGTGGATTCTAGTGAGCCTAAGCAAAAATTAAGCATAGAATCTACGCGGGCAATAAAAGGATCTATGCTAGAGGCTTTGCAAACCGCACAAGATTCTATAATATGCCTTTACACACCATTTTTAGACCCTGAGATTCTAAGGCTTGTGTCAAAAATTGCAGACAACACTAGAATCTATATCTATACAAAAGATCAAAATACACTACAAGAGATTTCACACCACAGCCTTGTGCGTATAGGAGAAAACCTTGCGGGAAGCTTTGTGTTAATACAAAAGAATAAAAACATTCAAGGCTTTTTTAGCACAAAAGATTTTGATATAGAATCTAACCAGCTTTTTTTAGAGCTAGATTCTAATCAATGCAATGATTTTTGGCATTACTTCATCACTTGCTTTTGGAAAGACGCAAAAAAAGAATATATCGCAGGGCAGGAAAAAGAAATAAAAGAAATAAATCAAAAAGACTTTATATCCCCTTTTCAAAATGACTTTGATACAGAGTTTATAACAGATTCTATATCACAAAGAAAAAGCAATGCTCTCATACAACTACAAGAAAATTCACCACTTATAGATTTATTGCAAGATTTTGAAGCGTGTAATTTTCTCTTACAAGACTCTAAAATTTTGAGTGATGAAATTTTAGAAAACAGCACCACAAGCAACTTTGTCATTACAAATATCGGCTTTGATAGCATAGATACAGATATTTTTCTAAGTGATAACAATGCATTGTTGTATCGCTTAAGCCTTAATGACACGCAAAATACAATGTTTAAAAAACTAAGAGAATCCATTGTCATCACAAAGACTTTTGTACACGAAGTAGCCCTAAATGAACTCATAGATAAAACGCTGCATTATTTAGATGGCACAACTGCAAAGGTAGAACAAAGCATAACCCACACAGATTCTATACAATGTGAGGAATTTTTGGATAAAGATGAGCTTGAGAGACAAGACCTGGACTACACACAAATATGGCAGGATAAATATCCACATACTTGTAAGGTTTCATATAGCTTTGATGTTATTCCCTTTTACACACCAGCACATTTTACAAAAGCAAATTTATACAATGAATGGGATAATACACATAAAGCCTTGCATAATGCGATAAATGAAGCATTAAAGGATATAGAAAAAACACAAGAAAAGCAAAAAGAGCTTGAAGGCTTTGGGGCATTGCTAGAAGGTGTCAAGAAATCATTTAAGCAATTTTTCTTAGGCAAAAATACAAATCTAAAAGACATAGCCACAAAGCTAAATGAGATAAAAGATAAAGCTACTCTTGAAACTCTCAATATAGATTCTACACAAAGCTACATAAAAGACTTGCAAGAGTTTGCAAACACCATTAGTGAAAATAGTGGCGAGATAAATTCAAAGCTTGATGAAGCAAAAGAGTATGATAAATGGCAGATAAGCAAAAATGAGCTAGTAGAAAAGATACAAAGATTGCAACAAGATTGCGAAGCGAAGCGAAAAGAGCTAATCAACAAAGAAAAAGAATATAAAGCTAAAGAAGCAAATCTAGATTCTATGCAAGAAGATATACAGAATCTGCACAAGGAGTGCGATAATCTACAAAACGAGCTAAACACGCCACAAGATTCTAAAGATAAAAATACAGATATAGAATCTAGGCTAAGTCAAACCACGCAAACCCTAAATTCTAGAAACAACGCCTATGATACAGAAAAGAAAAACAAAGAAGCTCTAGACAAGCATATAAAAACAGAAAAAGAAAAACTGCAAAAAGATGAAGATAAACTTAAGAGTTTAAATAATGACTTAGAGACTAAATACGAAAAGTTTCACTACGATGAAAAGGATTCTAAAGAATCTGAATCATCTTTGAACTACATGTATGACAAGAAAAGCACAGCAAAGCGTGAAATAAACATACCTATACCAAAAGAAGATTGCCCAAACACAGGTGTATTAAAGGAGGATAAAAATGATAAAAATGAGCGGCTTTTAGAGATTAGCCTTTGGAGTGAAGTAGAGATGGCAAAACAAGAGGCACAAAGGCTTAAAGCAAAACTCAGCATAAGACAACAAGACTCATCACAACAGAAAGGATAAATATGAAAGAAGAGAAAATCATCATAACAATCAATGAAGATGGCAGCCTAGAGTTAAAGAGTGAGGGCATAAAGGGTGAAGCGTGTATGGGCGAGATAGAAGCCCTACTTAGCGAAGATATGGATATAGAAAGCGACAAAAAGACAGATGAATATTATCAAAAAGTTTCACAAACACAGCAAGTTACATTAAGGAGCAAAAAATGAGCAGAAGAGTTACCACAAGGATACCAATTATTGATAGAGAGTGTTTGATAGAAGCATTGAAAGCGAGTAATTGCCAGTATATAGACCAAGGCAATCAAATCATTGCACAAATAGGCTATGGCATAACATACACGCAAAGAGACACGCATTTTAGTGTGAATTATTACAGCGATCATATAGATGAAAGAAGTTTTGTAGAATCTGTAAATACAGCATATTTAAGAATCTATAAAACAAAGCTAGAGAGATTAGAAAAAGAGAGATTAGAGGAAGAAGCAAGGAAAGGAAGAGAAAGACTAGAAGCCTTTAAAGAAGCGCAAAAAGCCCAAATCATTGAAAAAGCCAAGAAGCAGGGCTACAAAGTCAAGGAAGTAAAAAAAGGCGATAAAATTCAGCTTGTATGTGTGCGGTATGCATAGGGCAAATATGCAGCTCTCAAGTCTAAAGGAACACTCACATATCTATGGCTTTGAGCCAAGTTTTGTGATATGGACACAAGGCTGCCCGATCCGCTGCAAAGGTTGCTGGAATACACACACTTGGGATAGTAAAGGCGGTTTTGCTATGGATATAGAATCTATCTTTCATCGCATTAAAGCGCAAAAAGATTCTACAACACTGCCGATACAAGCCGTTACAATTCTAGGGGGTGAGCCTTTCTATCAATATGATGAGTTATATAAACTTGTGTCTTTGATAAAAACGATAGATTTAGGCATTATCGTATATAGTGGTTATGAAAAAAATGAGTTAATAGAAAAGAAAAAGGATTCTATATTTAGCCTTATAGATGTGCTAATTTATGGTAGATATATAGAATCTTTGCGCGATTTAAACCTGCATTTGCGTGGCTCTAGCAATCAGGTCATAGACTTTTTAAGCAAGAGATACAATGAGAGTCTTATTAAAGATGGCAATTATATTGAAATTGATATTGATAACTTTGGCAGACTTGATATTGTGGGCTATATACAAAATCTCCAAGATATAGGTGTGGGAAAAATATAAGAGCATCTGGCTAGTGGCGTAGGCTTGCTAAAATCCCAAAGCGTCCTGTTTGTGCTTGAGCTTTGCTTGCTCTGCGATAGGAGAATAGCCGCTCATCGCACGCTGTGCAAGAATCTAAAATCTCAAGGTGCTTTTTGTCTATCCCTAGGGCATTGCACTCATCTTGTAACATTGCAACGAGATCTAAGGTGGTAGATCCATTGCGTGTGTGTATGTATTTTTCACCAAATGCGCTTGCGATTTGCCTAGCTAGCGATGGGCTGATTTCATAGCAACAGACTCGTATAGATGAGCCGATAAATACATACATATCGCGCGAATCTACTCCCTTTTGCGCTAATGCTTCTACCCCTTTTGTGAGTATCTGGCCGCATACCCCGGCGCGTCCAGCGTGCAAAAGTGCGAAGATATTGTCCTGTGGGCTGTAGATTATAATGGGGTTGCAATCCGCGACCATAATGAGTGCGATATGCGATGGACTAGCACAAATAATCCCATCGGCTTGGATTGTGCCAGCGGCAAGGGAGTGGATTATGTTTGGGTCTGTTGCATCGGCAATGTGTGCGGAGTGGATTTGATCACACCATAAAAGCTGCTTGTTCTCACCAAAATATCGTAGAATGTGTTTGCGATTGGTGGTAACAGACTCGGCTAAATCGCCCGTATGATAAGCGAGATTGCAGCCTGTGAAAGGTGCTTGGCTTACGCCACCAAGGGCGCAAGTTTGGACAAAATCAATGGGAAAATGAGAGAAGATAGGACTTTGTGTGCTTGTATAAAAAATGCTATCTAAAGCATCGCAGTGTCCCATAGCTAGAATTTAGCCATTGCGCTTATCGATAATATCTTTTGCTGTATTGCTTGGGACTTCGCCATAGTGGTCAAATTCCATCGTGTATGTGCCTCGCCCCTGTGTAGCTGACCGCAAATCTGTAGAATAGCCAAACATTTCTGCAAGTGGAACAAAGGCATTGACAATTTTCAGCCCCATTCGATCATCCATAGAGTTGATTTGACCGCGCCTGCGATTAAGGTCGCCAATAACATCGCCCATATACTCTTCTGGCACTTCTACTTCTACTTTCATTAGTGGCTCTAGTAGGACCGCGCTAGCCTTGCGACACGCATCTTTAAACGCCATAGAGCCAGCTATTTTAAACGCCATTTCACTAGAATCCACATCGTGGTAGCTCCCATCATAGAGAGTAACTTTACAATCTACCACCGGATAGCCAGCTAACACACCATTTTGCATAGCTTCTTGAATCCCTTTATCAACTGCTGGGATATATTCCTTGGGGATTACACCACCGCTAATTTCATTGATAAATTCATAGCCGGTTCCAGCTTCTTTTGGCTCAAGTTTGATATGGACATGTCCATATTGTCCGCGCCCACCGGATTGTTTGGCATACTTGCATTCCTGTGTTACACTACCTCGTATTGTCTCTCGATAGGCTACTTGTGGCTGACCAATAGTTGCTTCGACTTTAAACTCTCTTTTCAAGCGATCGACAATGATTTCTAGGTGAAGCTCGCCCATACCACCAATAAGTGTTTGTCCTGTCTCCTCTTGTGTGCTGACACGGAAGCTTGGATCTTCTTCTGCGAGCTTGCCGAGTGCCACTGCCATTTTTTCTTGATCGGCTTTTGTTTTTGGCTCAACGGCGATATGTATAACAGGCTCTGGGAACTCCATACGCTCGAGTATGACAGGGCGTTTTTCATCGCAGAGTGTATCGCCTGTGAGTGTCTCTTTGAGTCCCACAAAGGCACAAATCTCACCCGCATATACTTCTTTAATATCTTCTCGCTTGTTTGAGTGCATTTTGAGCAATCGCCCCACGCGCTCTTTCTTGCCCTTTGTGGAGTTTAGCACATAGCTACCAGACTCAAGCATACCCCGATAGACACGCACAAATGTAAGTTGCCCAACAAATGGATCTGTCATAATTTTGAAAGCAAGCCCAGCGAATTCGCCTTTATTGCTGGATTCTACAAAGATTTCTTCTTCATTTTTTGGATCTATGCCTTTGATATTGGTTACTTCTGTTGGCGCGGGCAAGATATCTACAACAGCATCAAGCAGTGTTTGGACACCTTTATTCTTAAAGCTTGAACCACATAGCATAGGGATTAGGCTCATATTATGGCAGCCAAGTTTGATACCTTGCTTTATTTCTTCTATACTAAGCTCTTCTCCGCCAAGATATTTTTCCATTAGTGCTTCATCTTGCTCCGCGGCTGCTTCTATAAGCTTTTCTCGATAGGCGGCTGCTTTTTCCCGTAAATCAGCAGGAATCTCTTCTATATCGTATTGCGCCCCCATAGTTTCGTCATTCCATACGATAGCTTTCATCTGAATCAAATCAACAACACCCTTGAAATTATCTTCAGCCCCAATGGGAATATTGATTGGGATGGGATTGGCTTTCAAGCGTTCTTTGATTTGATTTTCTACATTGTAGAAATTTGCCCCGATGCGGTCCATTTTATTGACAAACACAAGGCGTGGGACACCATATTTATTTGCTTGTCGCCATACTGTTTCACTCTGTGGTTGCACGCCACCCACAGAGCAAAATACAGCCACAGCTCCATCAAGCACGCGCATAGACCTCTCTACCTCAATGGTAAAATCCACATGTCCGGGGGTGTCGATAAGATTTATTTGATGATCTTTCCAAAAGCAAGTTGTCGCAGCAGAAGTGATTGTGATTCCGCGCTCTTTTTCTTGCTCCATCCAATCCATCGTGGCAGCACCATCATGCACTTCACCGATTTTGTGGCTTACGCCTGTATAAAATAAAATTCTCTCTGATGTTGTTGTTTTACCAGCATCAATATGGGCAGCAATCCCAATGTTTCGAATCTTTTCTAAAGGAGTTTTTCTTGCCATAACAATCCCCTTGACTACCAACGATAATGTGCAAATGCTTTATTGGCTTCTGCCATTTTATGCACATCTTCTTTCTTTTTAAATGCCGCCCCTTTATCGCTAGCTGCATCCATTAGCTCATTTGCCAATCGCTCAACCATTGTGCGCTCATTGCGCTTTCTTGTAGCTTCAAGAATCCAGCGAATACATAGAGACTGCTGGCGAACCGGTCGAACTTCTACTGGGACTTGATAAGTCGCTCCGCCAACACGACGAGAGCGCACTTCGACCAACGGTTTGACACGATCTAAAGCCTTTTCAAATACCTCAATACCTTTTTCACCGCTTTTTTCTTCTATTTTTGCAAATGCCGCATAGATGATTTTTTCTGCAATGCTTTTTTTGCCATCATACATCATTTTGTTGATGAATTTTGTAACAACTTTGTTGTCATATATTGGATCGCCTAAAATCTCTCTACTAGGAGCTCTTCTTCTTCTCATTATTTATCCTTTATTTCTTATCGCCACTGGCTTTTGCTTTTTTAGCACCATATTTACTGCGAGATACGCTTCTTTTGGCAACTCCAGCTGTATCAAGCGCACCGCGGACAATATGATACTTAACACCCGGTAAATCTTTTACCCTTCCACCTCGCACAAGGACAATAGAGTGTTCCTGTAAGTTGTGCCCTTCACCTGGGATATAGCTAATGACCTCAAACCTGCTAGTTAAACGCACTTTGGCTACCTTGCGCAAGGCAGAGTTCGGCTTTTTGGGAGTTGTTGTATAAACTCTTGTGCATACACCCCTTCTTTGTGGGCATTCCAGCAAGGCTGGGGACTTGGTTTTCTTGATGACCTTTTTTCGCTCTTTGCGAACAAGTTGATTGATGGTTGGCAATGTATTTCCTTAATTTGGGATTGAGATTAAACGCGCGATTCTACACTATTTAATCTTTTATTTCTCTTAGATTCTAGGAATCTAAGTCCTTAGTTTTGACAACAAAATTTCTGTCTTTGTATAGCCCTGTCCCGACTGGAATCATTCTCCCTAGGACAACATTTTCTTTTAAATCTTCTAGAAAATCCTTTTTGGCTGCAATACTGGCTTCTGTTAGAACTTTTGTCGTTTCTTGGAATGAAGCTGCCGAAATGATCGAATCACTACTAATTGCAGCGCGTGTAATACCCAGCAACACAAGCTCTGCAATAGCTGGCTCTCCACCAAGTCTCATAATGCGCTCATTTTCCTCCTTAAAGTGTCGCTTGCTGACAAGATCATTTTCAATAAAGCGAGTATTTCCGGGATCGATGATTCGCACTTGGCGCAACATTTGTGAGACAATAACCTCAATATGTTTATCCGCAATATTTACCCCTTGACCGCGATAGACTTGCTGCACTTCATTGACAATAAAATGTAGCAATTCTTTCTCGCCACCAATGCGCAAAATATCGTGGCTTGATGTGATTCCATCGGTTAAAGCCTCTCCAGCATGGACAAACTCATCTTTATGCACAAGGATACCCTTGCCCTTATCTACAAGATATTCGCTCACTCTCCCATCTTGCGCAGTGATTATAATACGCTCTTTATTGCGTATGGATTTTCCAAAGCTAACGACCCCATCAATATCGGACAATATGGCGGAATCTTTCGGCTTGCGAGCTTCAAATAGCTCTGATACGCGAGGAAGACCCCCTGTAATATCTCTTGATTTTGCTACAGCTTTTGGGGTTTTGGCTAATTCATCGGCTTTGGCTACTTTAACACCTTCAACAACTTCTGGTGCGATGGTTGTGTTAGGCTCAAGGGCATAGCGTCTAACATCTTTGCCACTTTTGATAATCAAACTTGGCTTAAAGCCTGATGGTATATAGTCGTTGATTTTGAGTTTTTTCTTGCCATCAGTTTTGTCTTCTTGCTCTGTTGCTGTGAGTCCTAGCACAATGTCTTCAAACGACACAACCCCATCAATATCGCTGATGGTAATTGTATTGTAAGAATCCCAAGTGGCAATGAGATTGTTTGTATCTTTTGCAGGCTCTGCGATAAGTGTATTTGTATCGACCTGACTATTATCATCGACTAAAATCTTAGAATTCCTAGCAATATAGTGCCGAGTCGCCTCCCTATCGTATTGGTCTGCAATTACGGCAAAAATACCTTTTTCTTCAATGATGTCGCCTTTTTTGAAGTCGTGCATACGCTCTAAATGATCACCTTGTAGTAGGTAGTATTTGACTACACCTTTTTCTTTAGAGTAGATCTTTTGGCAAATGGGTGCATTATCTTGGGCGATGATTTCACTTGCGTATGGGATACGATTGGGCACATTCCAGCCATCTTTGACAATATCGACAATGCTACCACCCTTGGCGACTTTATATCCGCTTTCGTGTGCTATATACAGCTTGCCCTCTAGTCTGCCACTTACGCCAGCTAATTCATTTGGCTTGGCTACATCGCTTTTGCGCACGCTGTATTTTTTCTCTTGTTTGCCGTTTTTGACAATTATTGTAATCTCATCGTGCGCTGTCTCTATATGCAATGTTCCATCAAAAGGAGCTTTAATTTTTGGTTCTACTACAAGCACAGCCGCATTTCTTCGATTGACAACAATATTTTTGCCTTCTTTGTTTTTGTAGGTTTTGATATTGTAATAACGAATAAAGCCCTCTTTCTCGGCTCGAATTTCTTTTTCTTCTTGTGTTCTGCTGGCAGTCCCACCAACATGGAATGTGCGCAGTGTAAGCTGAGTGCCGGGTTCACCGATGGATTGTGCTGCAATGACCCCTACTGCTTCTCCCGGGCGCACCATTTTGCCTTCTCCAAGATTGATTCCATAGCACTTAGCACATACACCCTTAGGCGCCTTACAAGTAACAGAATTTCGTATTACAACAGATTTTACATTGGCTTCAACTATGCGCCTTGCAGCCTTTTCATCAATTAGAGTTTCTGCACTAAAGAGCACTTCATTAGTGATTGGGTCGATAACATCAGCAGCAAGCACGCGCCCAAACACTCTTTCTTCTAAAGATTCTAACAACTCCGATCCATCGATAATGTCGCTTATTTCAAATCCTTCGTGTGTGCCACAATCTTCCATAGAGATTTTGACATTTTGACTTACATCAATAAGTTTTCTTGTCAAGTATCCCGCATTAGCAGTTTTAAGAGCCGTATCCGCAAGACCTTTTCGCGCTCCGTGGGTGGAGTTGAAGTATTCTAGGATATTTAATCCTTCCTTGAAGTTTGACACAATGGGTGTCTCGATGATTGTGCCATCTGGCTTTGCCATAAGACCACGCATAGCTGAGAGCTGTCGTATTTGTGCAGCACTACCTCTAGCTCCAGAATCCGCCATCATATAGATAGAGTTAAATCCATCTTTATCTTGCGCGATGATTGTGCTCATTTTTTCCCCAAGCTGCTTGCTAGCCTCTGTCCAATAGTCGATTGTTTTGTTGTAGCGTTCAGCTTCAGTCATTGCCCCGTGCTCAAAGTCATCTTGTAGCTTACGCACCTTTTCTCGAGCTTGTGAGATGATTTCATCTTTGTCTTCCGGAATAATAATATCAGCCGCAGAAATAGAAATCCCTGCCTTGGTAGCGTAAGTAAAGCCTAGATTTTTTAGGTCATCTAAGAAAGCTGCAGTGATGCCTGTGCCAGCTTCTTTATATACATAATCAACAAGCACGCCAATATCTTTCTTTTTCAAGACCTTATTCCACAAGTCAGTAGGCACAAAATCTGGTAATATGGCGCGCAAGATCATTCTGCCTGCTGTGGTTGTTACAGGGTAGCGATTGATGACAGTTTGGATTTTGGCATTGATATCAAGTTCGCCTGCATCAATGGCGATCATAATTTGATTGATATCACCAAATAGCTTATGCTCGCCTTTTACGCCTTTTTTCTCTAGGGAGAGATAGTAGAGACCTAGCACCATATCTTGGCTAGGCACTGCCACTGCCTTACCGCTTGCTGGTAGAAGGATATTCATAGAGCTTAGCATTAGCACTTTGCATTCTGTGATGGCTTCTTGACTTAGTGGCACATGCACCGCCATTTGATCCCCATCGAAATCCGCGTTAAACGCTGAGCACACCAATGGGTGTAGCTGGATAGCTTTGCCATCAATTAGCTTAGGATGGAAAGCTTGGATCGACTGTTTGTGTAAGGTTGGAGCGCGATTGAGCAATACAGGATAGCCATCAACGATTTCTTGCAAGCATTCCCACACTTCATTTGTCTTTTGCTCAATCATTTTTTTGGCTTGTTTTAGTGTGCTTGCATAGCCCTTTTCTTCAAGTCGTGCAAGTAAGTGGGGTTTAAATAGCTCAAGTGCCATATTTTTTGGTAAGCCACACTGATCCATTCGTAGATTTGGTCCCACGACAATAACGCTTCGCCCAGAGAAATCTACGCGTTTTCCAAGTAGATTCTGGCGGAATCTTCCTTGCTTACCTTTGATGATTTCCGAGAGTGATTTGAGCGGGCGTTTATTTGCGCCTTTTACTGCATTGGCGTTGCGTCCATTATCAAAGAGTGCATCGACTGCTTCTTGAAGCATACGCTTTTCATTGCGCACAATAATTTCTGGGGCATCAAGCTCCATAAGACGCTTCAAGCGCTGGTTGCGGTTGATGACGCGGCGATATAGGTCATTTACATCACTTACAGCAAACTTACCGCCATCAAGGGCGACAAGAGGGCGTAAATCTGGCGGTAATACAGGAAGCACAGTAAGCATCATCCATTCTGGGCGATTGCCAGAGTTCATAAAGCTTTCAACAACCTTTAGCCTCTTGACAATGATCTTTTTCTTTGCTTCAGAATTTGTAGATTTTATCTCTTCGCGTAGTGATGTGAGCAGTGTTGCAAGATCTAGCTGCTCTAAAAGCTCTTTGACTGCTTCGCCACCCATTTGAGCGACAAAGCCCTTATCACCAAAACGCTGATAAATATTCTGATATTGCTCTTCATTAAGCACATCATATTTCATTACTGGCTTGGTGGATTCATTGTCATAGAATGCCTCTCCAGGCTCCTTAACAATATATGCTTCATAATACAGCACGCGCTCCAAATCTTTCATCTTGACACCAAGTAGTGTGCCGATGCGACTTGGGAGAGAATTTACATACCAAATATGTGCCACAGGTGTTACTAGCTCGATATGCCCCATTCTTGATCTTCGAACTTTTGAGCTAGTAACTTCGACACCACATTTTTCGCATACCATACCTTTGTAGCGAGGTTTTTTATATTTGCCGCATAGACATTCATAGTCTCTCACAGGTCCAAAGATTTTGGTGCAAAACAATCCATCGCGCTCTGGCTTGAGTGTGCGATAATTGATTGTCTCTGGTTTTTTCACTTCGCCACGACTCCAAGAGCGTATTTTCTCCGGGCTCGCTAACACAAGCTGAAATGAGCTAAAGTCTTTTGGGCGATTGTCCTCTTTGATTTCTAGTGCTTTGGGATTACCGTTTTCATCAAGAGTATTGTCAAACACATTGGCATCAAGTGCAAGGGCTTGCAATTCTTTAATAAGGACATAAAATGTCTCTGGGATTTCAGATTCTCCAACAGGCTCGCCTTTGGTAATTGAGCGATAGGCATTTTCTCGTCCTACAATATCATCGGATTTGAGCGTAAGCATTTCTTTGAGTGTGTGGGCTGCGCCATAAGCTTCTAGAGCCCAAACTTCCATTTCCCCAAATCTTTGCCCACCAAATAGAGCCTTCCCACCAACTGGCTGTTGAGTAATAATGCTATAAGGACCGGTGCTACGCGCATGGACTTTTTCATCAACAAGATGGTGAAGCTTAAGCATATACATATAGCCGATATTGACTTTTTCACGGATTTTTTCACCTGTCCTTCCATCATATAGCTCAACTTTGCCATCCATATCGATTTTTGCCGCCTCAAAGAGCTTGTTGAATTTCTCTTGTGAAATACCCTCGAATACAGGGATGGCAAATTTTACCCCCTTGCTCCAATCTCTTGCATAATCTAGAAGCTCACTATCCTTGCAGTCTTTGATAAACTGCACCATAGCAGAATCTTTCTCATTGGTAAGCTCTGCTATGTCGATCATTTTTTGGCGAAGCTGCTGCACAAAGTCGGCTGATTGACTCTCAAGAATAGTATTTAGCTGATTGCCTAGATTTTTCCCTACAAGTCCTAAATGCACCTCTAGAATCTGACCAATATTCATACGGCTAGGCACACCAAGTGGATTTAAGACAATATCTATAGGCTCGCCATCAGCAGTATAGGGCATATCAACTGCTGGGACAATAGTGCTAACAATACCTTTGTTTCCGTGTCTTCCAGCCATCTTGTCGCCCACCTTGAGTTTGCGCTTTGTGGCGATATAGATTTTCACTTGTTTAACGACCCCACTTGGTAGAATATCATCTTTTTCAAGGATTGATAGCTTTTCTTCGTGCTCTTCTCCTAGTGTTTTTTTCTGCTCAAGAAAATTAACTTTGATTTTTTCGTATTTGCTTTGCACGCTTTTTTCATAACTTTTAATAAGCGTATTGAGAGCAAAGCGATTTATCTTAGCAATTTCTGATTTAGGAACTTTCTGCCCCTTTTTGTATTTTTTGTCGTTAATAGTTGCATCCGCGCTTAATGCCTGTTTAGATAGCATACTACCCACTCGAAGCAATTCTTCTTTATTGAGCATTGTAAGGCGGTCGTGGTGCTCAATGTCTAATACAGATTTTTCTTGCTCATAGGCACTGATAGCTCTCGCATCTTTTTCATAGCCCTTTTTGGTAAAGATTTTGACATCAATAACCGTGCCTTCTAGTGATGGCGGACAATAGAGAGATTTATTGACAACATGTCCGGCTTTTTCCCCAAAAATAGCGCGCAATAGTCGTTCTTCCGGACTTGGCTTAACTTCGCCCTTAGGGGTAACTTTGCCAACAAGAATCATACCTGCCGTAACATAAGTCCCAATTTTTACAATCCCACTTTCATCAAGATGGGCAATCTCTTCTTCATGCACCCCCGGTATGTCAGCAGTAATTTCTTCAATGCCGTGTTTTAGCTCCCTGGCTTCCACTTCTTTTTCATAAATATGCACAGATGTGAATGCATCTTCTTTGATAAGGCGTTCGCTGACAACAATAGCATCTTCGAAGTTATAGCCATTCCACGGCATAAATGCTACGCGAATGTTTTTTCCCAATGCCAACTCACCTTGATCCATACTTGCACCATCAGCGATGATCTGTCCCGCTTCCACAACATCGCCTTGCTTGACAATAGGGCGCTGGGCAAAGCAGGTATTTTGGTTGGTGCGCAGGTTTTTCTGCAGAGAATAGCCATCAATATATGCACCATTGGCATCTTCGCCTAGAATGTAAATGTTTTTTGCATCGATTTTTTCAACGACACCACCACGAGTCGCCTTAACTGCCTCCCAAGAATCTCTAGCGATGATTTGTTCAATCCCTGTCCCCACAAGTGGTGCATCGGGTCTAAGAAGTGGCACTGCTTGACGCTGCATATTTGATCCCATAAGTGCGCGGTTAGCATCATCGTGCTCTAGAAAAGGAATTAAGCTTGCTGCAACACCAACGAGCATTCGCGGACTTAGATCGATAAATTCCACTTCTTCTGATTTTCGTAGAGCTATTTCTCCGCCACAGCGCGTCTCAATGAGCGTGTCAGCGATGTTGTTGTTAGAATCCAGTTTAGTGCTAGCTGGAGCGATAATCTTACCATCTTCTTGTGTTGCGGTAAGATAGACAATCTCATCAGTAACTTTTCCATCAACTACCCTGCGATAAGGAGCTTCAATGAAGCCCAGATCATTAACAAGCGTAAAAGTGGCAATAGTATTGATAAGCCCAATATTTTGCCCTTCTGGTGTTTCGATAGGACAGATTCTGCCATAATGTGTAGGATGCACATCGCGTGCTTCAAAGCCAACTCGCTCTTTTACTAGCCCACCTTCGCCAAGTGCGGATAGTCTGCGTTTATGCGTAATTTCAGAGAGAGGATTGGTTTGATCCATAAACTGTGAAAGTTGCCCACCTGTGAAGAACTCCATAATGGTGCTTGTGATCATTTTGGCGTTGATGAGATCGTGGGGCATAACAGAATCAAAGCCACCACTCATTGTGGTAAGTTTATCTTTGATAGCTTTTTGCATTTTTACTAAGCCAGCGTGTAGTTCATTTGCCAATAACTCACCAATGGCTCGAATCCTGCGGTTGCCGAGATTGTCGCGATCATCAATCTTACCACTACCATTGCGGACTTTCATAAGATAGCGTGTTGTTTCTATGATGTCTTCGTGCGTAAGGACAGTGATGTAATTTGGGACTTGTAATTCTAATTTGTGATTCATCTTCATCCGACCAACGCGTGTTAGATCATAGGATTCTGCATCAAAAAATAATCTACGAACAAATTGTTTAGCAACTTCTTTTGTAACAGGCTCCCCTGGTCGCATAACTTTGTAGATACGAATAGCGGCAAGGTCGTTTTCATCATCGATTTTTTCTGTTTGTTTAAGAAGTTTTAAAGACTCTGTTTCGGTGATAAAAGAATTGATAATTGATGCATCAAGCCCATTTGCCAAATCATTAATGATAATAATTTCTTTAACCTTTAGCTCGCCAAGTTTTTTGATCTTGGCATCATCAAGCTGGGTTAGTGTATCAAAGACTACTTCCCCACTTTTCTTGTCTATAATGGGGTCAAATAAATATCTATTTGACAAGGTCTCTATGGGGTATTCTATCCAGTCAAGTCCATTGTCTTGAAGCTCTTTAGCTTTTCTAGCACTGAGACGTTTGCCAGATGCTACAACAACTTCGCCTTTAATGTCTTTAATGTCAAATTCTACTCTACCTTCAAAATCTGATGGGTTAAATTTAATCAGGAACTTACCTTTTTCCACTCTAATTTTAAGAAGAGGATAAAACATCTTTAAAATATCTATCTTGCTATATCCAAGTGCTCTAAAAAATATTGTCGCTGGGACTTTTCTTCGTTTATTGATGCGAACATAAAGCGTATCTTTAGAATCATATTCAAAATACAGCCAAGAGCCACGATCGGGAATAATTTGTCCCATATAGGTCGGCTTGCTGGCTGTGCTGTTGGATTCATCTTGTTTGAATATTACACCCGGACTCCTATGTAGCTGATTTACCACAACACGCTCTACGCCATTGATGATAAAAGAGATTCGATCAGTCATTAGAGGGATTTCGCGGATAAAAATGCTTTGTTCTTTAATATCTTTTGGGGCTAGTTTCTCACCTTTTTCATCTTTTTCCCATTGGATAAGTTGGACCTTTATCTTAAGGGGTATTGCGTAGGTTATCCCACGCTCCATTGCTTCTCTAATGGTATATTTTGGCTTGCCATATTCACACCCAACATACTCAAGGGTAATGCGATTTTGAACATCTTGGACAGGAAATATTGATTTAAATACTTTTTCAATCCCACTCTCTTTTCCATCTTTTGCATATAAGAAAGAATCGTAGCTGTCTCTTTGTAGAAGTAAAAGATTTGGGACTTCTAATCCTCGTTGTTGGGAAAAATCAATACGAAGTCTATTTTTAATTTCTTTTTTAGCCATAGGTAATCCTTAATGAGAGATGGTAGAGATAGCTCTCTATGAGAATGTAGGTTATATACTCTCATAGAGAGCTATAAATGCAAATAGCCCAAATATAGATAACTATATTTGGGCGACTCAACAAACAAATAGGGTGTAGTAGGATTATTTAATCTCAACTTTTGCACCAGCTTCTTCAAGTTTTTTCTTAAACGCTTCAGCATCATCTTTATTGATACCTTCTTTGAGTGTGTGGGGAGTTTTTTCTGTCGCATCTTTTGCCTCTTTGAGCCCAAGACCAGTGATTTCTCGCACAACTTTGATAACATTGATTTTGTTTGCACCAGCTTCCACTAGGACAACGCTAAAATCAGTTTTTTCTTCAGCTGCTCCACCAGCTGCTCCACCAGCAACTGCGCCAGCAACTACTGTTGGCGCAGCACTAACGCCAAATTTCTCTTCAAAAGCTTTTACAAGTTCTGAAAGTTCTAGAACAGAGAGTCCGCCGATATATTCCAACACATCTTCTTTTGTGATAGCCATTTTAGCTCCTTTTAAATTTTAAATTACATAGCATACGCTATGAGTTTTGTTCTTTTTGCTTTCTTAGATTGTCTAGCCCTGTCGCAAAATAGCGAGCTGGAGCTGTCCAAACAGATAAAAGCATACCAATAAGCTCTTCCCTACTTGGAAGTTTAGAGACAGATATAATATGGTCTTTATCCACTTTTTGTCCTTCAAAACTACCAGTCTTGATAACAAACTTTTCCGCATTTGCTTCGGCAAACTTGACAGCAATCTTTGCCAAAGAGATTTGATCTTCTCCCCAAATAAAGATATTTGTATCTTTAATGTCAAGCTCGGGCATATTCGCATTGTTTAGAGCAATGCGAGCCAAGGTATTCTTTATGACTTGGACTTTAACATTTGCTTGCCTAGCATTGTGGCGCAACTCTTCTAGGGATTTTACTCCAATCCCTTTGTAATCACACACAAGCAGAGCTTGAGCAGTTCTAAACTCTTGTGTTAGTGTTTCAACCATTTCTTGTTTCTGAACTTTGGTCATATTTCCTCCTTTCAGACAAGACTTATACAAGGTTGGATATTAAGCTTGCGCCCTTGTAGTCATCAGTCTAAGATAAATATCAATTAAAGGCTACTTTACATCCATAAGAATCTGCGCATCAAGCTTGACAGCAGGGGACATAGTTAGGGATAGCACTCCACCACGGATAAACTTACCCTTTGCACTAGATGGTTTGAGTCGATTAATTGTCTTGACTAGCTCAAGCATATTGTCTTTAATTTTATCTTCAGAAAAGCTCACTTTTCCTATAGGTGCGTGTATATTTCCCTTTTTATCGACACGGAAATTAACCTGTCCGCTTTTTGCATTAGAAACTGCTTTGCTTACATCCATTGTAACAGTCCCTGTTTTTGGGTTTGGCATTAGTCCTTTTGGACCTAAGATTCTACCAACTTTACCGACAAGAGCCATCATATCAGGCGTTGCAATAACAATGTCAAAGTTTATGTTGCCATTCTTGATTTCTTCTGCAAGATCATCATCGCCTACAACATCAGCTCCCGCATTTTTAGCTTCATCAGCTTTTGTCCCCTTAGCAAATACGGCAACACGAACTTTCTTGCCTGTCCCATGCGGTAAAACAACTGCTCCTCGGATCATTTGATCTGCGTGGCGTGGATCGACGCCCAGCCGTAAAGCCAACTCGACTGTTTCATCAAATTTAGCCGATGCTAGAGACTTAACCACGCTAATACCAAAATCTATATCATAAAACTTATTGGCATCGACTTTTTCAGTTAAATTTTGGATTCTTTTTGCTACTTTGTTCTTCATCTGTATTCTCCATTTATCCTACAATTTCTATACCCATACTTCGCGCAGACCCAGCAACAATTTTTTTAGCCGCTTCTATATCATTAGCGTTAAGATCTTCCATTTTTGCCTCAGCAATATCTTGCAACTGTTTAGAAGTGAGCTTACCAACCTTATTTTTTAAGGGATTATCGGATCCTTTCGAGATACCAGAAGCCTTTTTGATAAGATCTGTTACGGGTGGTTTTTTTGTGATAAAAGTAAAGCTCTTGTCCTGATAGACAGTAATGATAACTGGTATGTTAAAATCACCCATGTCTTTAGTCTTTTCATTAAAAGCTTTGCAAAATTCCATAATATTGATCCCCCTTTGTCCAAGAGCTGGACCAACGGGTGGAGATGGATTCGCCTTTCCTGCGGGAATTTGAAGTTTTAATTCACCTACTATTTTCTTTGCCATTTTTTACCTTTCTTAAACTATTTTTTCCACTTGTGAATACAAGATTTCTATTGGAGTATTTCTCCCAAAGATAGAAACATTTAGCTTCAGCTTTTTGTGTTCAATATCGTATCCTTCAACAGTTGCAGTGAAGTTAGCAAAAGGACCTTCATTGATTCTTACAACTTCTCCGGGGTCAAACGACACCTTAGGCTTAGGTGCTGCGCGGTTTGTGTTTTTCTCTAGGATATGGGTAATATCTGCCTCGCTCAGTGGAGTTGGCTTCTTGCTCTCACCAATGAAACCGCTGACCCTAGGAAGGGATTGGATCGTATGCCAAAGCGATGTATCCAAATCCACATGTATAAATACATATCCTGGATATATACTTCTCGCACTTATTTTCTTTGCTCCATCTTTCATCTCATAGATGTCTTCTGTAGGAACAACCACCTCTTTTACTCTGTCTTGGAGACCAAGCTCTTGAACAAGATTTTCAATGGCTTTTTTTACTGATTGCTCACTGCCAGAATATGTTTGTATAGCATACCAACCTAGCGACATATAAATCTCCTAATCTCCAAAAAATTTAGACACAGAAGCAAACAAAATAAGATCGACTAGACCCAAAAACAAAGCAACCACAATAACCACAACAACTACAGATATTAGAGCATTTCGAATTTGTTCTTTTGTTGGAAAAACAACTTTAAGAAGCTCTTCTTTTGCTGCTTTATAGTAAGTAATTATTTTTTTCATTTCTTGCCTTGTATTATTGCTAATGGCAGGTCAGGAGGGACTCGAACCCCCAACAACCGGTTTTGGAGACCGACGCTCTACCATTGGAGCTACTGACCTAGAAAAGCTAGAGATAAACTCTAGCTTTTAAGCTTAACTTCTTTGTGAATAGTGTGTTTGTTAAGCCTAGGGCAGAACTTCTTGAGCTCCAGTTTTTCTGTTTTTGTTTTAGCATTTTTAGTTGTGCTGTAGTTAATGTCCCCACATTCCGAACATTTCAAACCAATTTTTATCACATTACCCTTAGCCATTTTGTGAGCCTTGATTACTTGATAATCTTGCTTACAACACCAGCGCCGACAGTTCTACCGCCTTCACGGATGGCAAATTTAGTCCCAAGCTCAAGTGCGATAGGGCTGATAAGCTCGACAGTGATTTTGACATTATCGCCAGGCATAACCATTTCTACACCATCTGGTAACTTGATAGAACCTGTTACATCGGTCGTTCGCACATAGAATTGTGGGCGATAGTTATTGAAGAATGGAGTATGTCTGCCACCTTCATCTTTGGATAGGACATAGATCTCACCTTCAAATTCGCTATGAGGAGTAATGGAACCGGGTTTACAAAGAACCATACCTCTCTCTACCTCCTCTTTCTTCGTCCCTCTCAAGAGAATACCAACATTATCCCCAGCTTCACCTTTGTCTAGCTCTTTTCTAAACATCTCGACACCAGTAACTGTTGTCTTTTGTGTATCTCGAATGCCAACGATTTCTACTTCATCGCCAACTTTAACAACACCTCTTTCAATCCTGCCGGTTACAACTGTCCCACGACCAGCAATTGAAAAAACATCCTCTACTGGCATAAGGAAAGTTTTTTCTGTATCGCGCTCTGGAGTAGGGATATACTCATCAACTTTCGCCATAAGATCTAGAACCTTTTGTCCCCAATCACCAACGCTACCAGCTTTGGCTTCTTCTAGGGCTTTAAGAGCTGATCCAGCTACGATAGGTGTATCATCTCCAGGGAAGTCATACGCACTAAGAAGCTCTCTAACCTCCATTTCCACCAAGTCAAGCAATTCTTGATCATCAACCATATCTTGCTTGTTCAAGAAAACAACAATATATGGCACACCTACTTGACGAGATAGCAAGATATGCTCACGAGTTTGTGGCATAGGACCATCTGCAGCAGAGACAACAAGAATAGCCCCATCCATTTGTGCCGCACCTGTAATCATATTTTTTACATAGTCGGCGTGTCCTGGACAATCCACATGTGCATAGTGGCGATTTTCTGTTTCGTATTCGATATGAGAAGTTGCGATAGTAATCCCTCTTTCTCTCTCCTCAGGAGCGTTATCGATTTTGTCGTAATCTTTCATTTCTGCAAGACCTTTTGTCGCAAGAACAGCAGATATAGCAGCACTTAGAGTTGTTTTACCGTGGTCAACATGCCCAATTGTCCCAATATTGACATGGGGCTTATTCTTGACAAATTTTTCCTTTGCCATAAAAGTCTCCTAAAATTGAATTTGAAGCCTTGATTATAATCCTTATTTCTTTATGTAAAGATAAAGATTACAACAAAACCGCTAGAAAAACTGGAGCCCATAAGCGGGATTGAACCGCCGACCTCTTCCTTACCAAGGAAGTGCTCTGCCACTGAGCTATATGGGCATAAATGGTCTTGAGAGCGACTATATAGTGAAGATTACTTCAGCTCCCAGTATGGAGCGGGAAACGGGGCTCGAACCCGCGACCCTCAGCTTGGAAGGCTGATGCTCTAGCCAACTGAGCTATTCCCGCGAAAATGCTCCTACAAACCACATCTAAGACAATGCTTAAACTATGGTGGTGAGTCGTGGATTCGAACCACGGAAGACAAAGTCAGCAGATTTACAGTCTGCCCTCGTTGGCCACTTGAGTAACTCACCAAATCAGCAAAAACTGGTCAAACACTGAATCAGAAAAGTCTGTTAGAGTTTGAAAATGGAGCTGGTTAAGGGACTTGAACCCCCGACCCTCTGCTTACAAGGCAGATGCTCTACCAACTGAGCTAAACCAGCATTAAAAAAATCGGGATTATACATAAAATTACCCCTTGTTGTCAAGAGATATTTAATGTCTAAATTAGATTATTTTTTGGATTGTGTGCCTGAAGTTATGTAGGGGGATTTATTCTCAATAGGCAATATTTAAAGATTTTTACCAAGCGCAAAGCATCGCGCTTAATTGATGTGAATAAATGCTGCAAAATCACATTGAGAGTTTTGTGTCGATGCGAGGTGGCGTGAGCACCCAAAGCCAGCGCAAATCTATCGGCGTATGCGCAGCGGTAAAGCAAGGTAAGATTCTTAGACTTTGAGCGATTTTCTTGCCACTAGATTCTACAACTAAGCATCCTTCAGCAGCGATGGATTGGATTTGTAGTGCGCCACTAGAAGTTGGCAGTAAGGAAAAAAGCGTGCGATGATCACCCAAACGCACCGTGGAGCATTCTCCAAGACCAAGCCAGAATCCATCACTCATAAGGCATTGATCGTGCTTGCTGATATGGCGGAATTGCACTGCACCAAAAGGGAATTTTTTATTTAAATAGCCCGGTAGCATTACTTCTACAAGATTCCAATTCACTTCTGCGATACTGCCGCTTGCATAGAGAGATTCTCCTGTGCTCATAGCGCGGATAGATACAGATTGATTGGTGATTAGCGGCTGCTTTTTGGCATAGACTAGAGAGAATCCTGTGCAAAGGAATATACTAGCTAGAATCCATAGTCGTTTAGAATGATTGATAGCGATCATACATTGTCCTTATTTGCTAAATATTATAGGGATATGAGCCGAATCAAATTGTAGCCTTACATTGCTATATCCTAGGTGGGCTTTGAGTGTGGGGGCTAGGTAGGGAGACTTCCCAGAATTACCACTAAGCGCATATTCTAGGATTCCACCATTTTTCCTAGTTGCTACAGATGGTGCGATGATAGCGATCCGCTCTTGCAAGCTTGGGGGGATTGCTGCTTGCAGGGCTTGTGGGTGGGTATTAAAGCTCCCAAGGATAAGCCACTGCAGCGTTTGCGCTCTTGGGTGTTTGGCGAAGTAGTCAAATGTATTGGCGATATTAGCAGGGGTGTCTGCTCCTTTTCTATCGATAGAATCCATTGTGATAAACACATCATCATTCAAGGCGATTGCTAACATTGGCAGCGAGATTTTATTGCTTGGCTTAATGGCAAAGACCTCAGTGGCGCGTTTTTTTGTGATGATGGCAAGATTGATACCGCGCATATTTGTATCAGCACGCATAAAATAGACAAATACTTTGCCATATCCTTTGCCTAGATCCCATTGATACTCTTGGATAGGCAGTGTGGTGGCATAGGGTAGGGTGAAAGTCTTGATAAAATCCACATTTGTGGGGAGACCGCCCACTTCTTGTAGTGCCAAAATATCTACGCCATTGCTTCCGCCAAGGAGACTGCGGATGGTATTGTTCCACTTTTCTTCAATGGGCATTTGTGTGTCATTGAGATTCCACGAGCCTATTTTGTAGTCGCGCATATCGGCTAAAGCGTGTGCGATGATGAGACACAGCGTGCTATATACAAACACAAATCTATGCAATATTTGATGGCGTGATATATAAGACATAGGGCTTCCTTGACTTATGGATATAGGATTGGTGTGGGTTTAGCAAAAGGCGGGATGATAAACCACTGCTGTTCGGAGTTTGCCACCTTTAGGCATTTGTTTAGCACGAGTGGGTGATTTACTTTGGTGCGCATACTTGTCTGCAAGCAGCGATTAGTGCTGGCACTTTGGATAGCGACTGCGCCATTTTGCATAGGAAGTAAGCGGAAAAATTGATTGGGGTTTTTGGGATCACAGGGGTAGTGAATCACGCCTTGCCCATAAACATTTAAGCAGGTGTGTGTGAGCTTGTTGATAAAGCGGATAAAGCCATCGCCAATGGGCTGCATAATCCAATTAAACGCATCGCCAAATTGCGTATGCAATGCCGCAGAATGCGCCCACACCCAGCTAGCAGGTGCGCTAGCCCATATTGTGATTACACCTGCACCTTGATTTAGCATAGCGACAAAATCCCTAGGATCACCCATAATGGGGCTAAGAGATGATTTGGCATTGTGGATAAAGCTTGGTATCCTTTGCTTTGCTGGGGCGATTGGCTTGGTGCCTATGGCTAATGGATCATTGGTTTGATGTGGGGCGTTGCCACTGATATTTGCAGCTAAGGGGTTTGCAGCATTGCTAGCACAACCTAAGATGACAAATGGCAATATCAATAAACCTAAAAAGCTTATTGACACTAATCGCGCAAGGGCAGAAAGGATTGATTGCGGCACTTAGGCTCCTTGTGGTGTTGTCGTGTGTATTATAGCAAAGTAAGCAAAAACCATACCTAGAAAGCCTTGTGCTTAGCGCGAGAAAATGCTAGTAAATCTTGTGTGCTATAAATCGAGCTAGGTAGGCAGAGATGTGCGATTTCAAAGACTTTTAAAGCAGTGAGTGCATCGGCATAGGCTCTGTGCGCAGAGGGCGTATTGATCCCTAAAAATTCATTGAGATATTGCAAGGAATAGCGTTTGGAGAGAATGGTTCTTCTCGCTAGGTCAATTGTGCATAAGCGGTGATTAAGCAAACTGCCAAGTCCATAATGCTCCAGCTCGTGGCTGATGAAACTATAATCAAAGCCTACATTGTGTGCCACAAACACGCTCTGCCCCAAAAACGCGCGGAAGTCTTGTAGCACTGCTTTGGCTGGGCGCGCATCTTCTAGCATAGGCGCGGTAATGCCTGTGATTTGCGTGATAGACTCTGGCACAAATGGTGCGTAAATAAACTCATCAAACTTCCCCACAATCTCACCATTTTCATACATAATCGCGCCAATTTCTATGATCTGGGATTCTTGTGGGCGTGCCCCTGTAGTCTCTATATCGACAAAGCAAAATCTCTGCTTAGTATAGGGCGTGGTGGCAGTGTGGAGGAAGTAGGCTTGCGCGTTGGATTCTAGTGGGAAGCCTTGGGCTTTTAGCAGCTCTAGCTCTAGAGCATTTGCTTTAAAGCTTTTTAGCAAATGCTCCATATCATCATATCCTATCGCACGCTCACACAGCCTTGAGTCTAGGGTTTTGGCAAGCGCGTGGAGATTATTGCTCAAAGCCTATCTCTCTCTAGGGCTTTAGTGATGCTATGGCTTTGGCGTAATTATCACTGCCAAACACATAGCTCCCTGCCACTGCGACATCAACGCCTACTTCTTGCAGGCTTTTGATATTATCTGCATTGATTCCGCCATCAACTTCGATCAAGCAGTTTGGGTTTTTGGATTCTATTAACTCCTTGAGTCGGCAGGCTTTTTCAAGCACACTTGGGATAAAGCTCTGCCCTCCAAAGCCCGGATTCACACTCATTAAAAGCACCATATCCACATCTGGCAAAATATAGCGCAAGCTTTCCTGGCTCGTGTGTGGATTCAGCACGACTGCTGGGCGCACGCCATTTGCGCGGATATGAGAGATAAGCCTATGCAAATGCGTTACAGCTTCGATATGCACGCTTATAAACTCCGGGCGCAAAGGCAAAAAATACTCCACAAACCACTCGACATTTTCTACCATTAGATGCACATCAAGCGGGATACTCGCGCGCTTGGCGACTTGAGAGATGATAGGCAGTCCAAAGGTAAGATTAGGGACGAAGTGTCCATCCATCACATCAATGTGTAAATAATCCGCCTTAGCCTGACAGATAGAATCCACTTCTTCGCCAAGCCGCAAAAAATCCGCAGATAAAATACTAGGGGCAACAAGCATAAAAAAACCTTTAGTCTAAAGTAGCACTTGGATATATGGAATTGATAGAATTAAAGCATAGCATAATTTGCATTAGATTATAATCGCTGGAGATTTAAGGCTAAATAGATCGCTACACGATTTGTGCCAAAGTTTTCAAAGAGTTTGCAGGCGTTGGCAAATTCATAGATATTTACAGAAAGGACACAAGATGGATTCTAGGATTCTGGAGATTTTTTCCTGTATTAAACAATGCGCCATTACATTGCAAGAGCTTTTACAATGCGATGATAGTGGCTACCTAGCTAGCACCAATGCTAGTGGCGATACGCAGCTAGCAGTTGATGTGCGAGCGGATAGAATACTAGAAGATGCACTACTAAAGCTTGCGTGTGTGGGTGGAGTCTGCTCAGAAGAAAAATCAAGCGCACTCTATAAGCAAAAAGTGGATTCTAGTCTAGTAGAATCCACTTTTTTGCAGCTGGATTCTAGCCAGTCTCTAGAATCCAGTCTGCTTATAGCCTATGATCCGCTTGATGGCTCAAGTCTTTTTGACTCCAATTTAAGCGTGGGGAGTATATTTGGGATTTATAATGGCGCATTTAGTGCGAGCGCACTTGTAGCAGCAGCCTATATCGTGTATGGACCGCGCTTAGAAGTCGTGCTAGCGTGCGAGAGGGTGGAGCATTGTGTGTATAGTGGGGGGCAGTGGAGAAGCAAGGGTGCTTTGCAGCTAGAATCTAAGGGCAAGCTTAATGCTCCGGGCGGCACGCAAAAGCACTGGAGCAAAGAGCATAAAGAGCTGGTGGAGAGTCTGTTTGCCAAAGGGTATCGCTTGCGGTATTCTGGGGGTATGGTGCCGGATTTGCACCAGATTTTGTGTAAGAAGGGTGGGCTATTTAGCTATCCTGCTACAAGCGATGCGCCAAATGGCAAGCTAAGGAAGCTTTTTGAAGTTTTCCCTTTTGCCTTTATCTATGAAAGGGCTGGCGGAGAGGCGATAAATGGGCGCGAGCGATTGCTTAGTCTATCGTGTGATGGCTTGCACGACAGCACACCTTGCTTCTTGGGCAGCACAGAAGAAATAGCCCAAGTGCGCGCAATCTATATGAATAAGGAGAGATGATGAGCCAAAATCCTAGTGAAGATGTGTTTGAAAGAGAGCTAGATGAGCGGCTGCAACGCCTGCAAGAATGCCAAGGGACAAGAGGGCTACTGCCAGATCCTAGCGATCCGCATAGGCAGGGGTGCTTTGGGTGTGATGAAATGCAGCAGTGCGAGATACGAGATAGCTATATCAAGGCAGTGTATAAAAGTATGAGTAAGGGCTTGGCTGTGGATTTTGACTTCTAGGGTAGCGTGGGGCTAGAAGGCAGGGGGTGGATCTAGCGTGGAAGTCTTGGGATACGGAAGTCTAGTAAGACTATTATCCTTAGTCTTATGCAAACTTTACGCCAAACACGCGTTTTGGACTGCTTGCACCATCTAACTTGATGAGCATATCACCCCTGCCACTCAGTTTTTCAGCTCCACTTTCACCAAGTATAACCCTAGAGTTTTCTGCCTTAGCCACACATAAAGCTATGCGACTAGCACTATTGCGTAAATCACTGCTTAGATTCTTAGAATCTGGATTTTGCATACCAAGTATGATGTGAATCCCTGCTTGACGCACAATAAACATATTTTTTGCAAGCTTTTTCTCAATCTCTTTATTATCCCTAATCACAAAATTGAGCTCTTCAACAAAAACAATCTTATATGTCAAGCCAAGTGATTCTATATCGCTTACTTTTGCTGTTACCATACGCTCATTTCGCTCTTTCATCTCTTCTATCAAATCATCTAAAAACTCACACGCTTCTTCACTCTCTGTAATAAGCCTTATTTTATCGCCAAAGATTTGATAATCAATGCCAAGTTTTGGATCTATCACCACAATTTCTACTTTATTACTCAATAAAAGAGAGTGTATTATGCTTTGCAGTAATATCGTTTTTCCGCTGCCTGTTTTCCCTGCGACAATTAAATGCACTGCTTTTACTAAGTCAAAATAAAAAGGCTTTTTCTCTATATCAAATCCTGCAAAAATAGGCAATTTGTAGCCCTGTGATGGCAATAAAGAGAGAGCATTTTCAATCTCTGTTTTGCTAGGATAGCTCCACTCAGAATCTATTTTTTCTTCCTCAATATTATAGGTCCTTGCTAAACCCTTGCAAGAAGTGATTTTCACATTAGATAATTTAGTGGCTTTATCAAGATATTTTGCCTGTGTTTCAAAGCTTTGTATTTTAAGCGGGTCTTTTATCTCAACTTTGCAGATTCTATGCCTATAAGAATTAAGCGTCTCTAAATGCGTAAGGGCAATATTATATTTAGCAAAACAAGATTCTATCTCTGTAAAAAGTGTGGAATCTTGTGGATTTGTAGAATCTGTGCCAGACTGCGTAAAGTCTTCTTTTTGTAAATGCAAGCCTAAATTATCCTTGCACCATTGATAAAAGCAGTCATTATTTTTCCACGAGTGATAGATCTCAAAAAGTCCCCTTTGGATATTTTTGCCAAGCAAATCAGTATAAGCCTTATCATCGCTAAATACATCAGCTTGTAAATAGGCGTGAAATTTTTCTGTAAGCAAAGCCCGATATAAAAGATCCATATCTTCACTCTCATCTTTATCCTTGCCTGTGAGCTGCTCTAAATGATATTCTTTACCTTTACCGCCATTTAGGGTTTTTTCTGCCCAAATATGTGAGTCTAGCGGCAAAGGCTTTAATCGCAACGCTAAGGCTAGGGCTAAACGCAGGATAAGATATTTTGGAATCTCATTTTCAGATTCAAAGCCTAAGCCCTCTTTTATCACACGATAGATGAGGTTTTCTTCAGTTTGATTTGTGTAAAAATCTGCCATATTCACTCCTAAAATAATTCATTAGAATCTTGCACACTTTTAATTTTCGCATGCCCTCTGTCTTCACTTCACTTGTGTGGCATCGCCCTGTATATTCGCAAGTGGTTTTACTCCAAATTGTGCGATAAATTTTTTAATCATAATATCTTCAACTGCTAGTGATTTTGGTGAAGCAAAGGGGACAGATTTTTCGCCACGCCATTCTATTATCGTTACTTCATCACTACAATCATAAAGATAAAGATTAAAGGTCTTACGAGTAGCGACTAATGATTGAAGCATTTTAATATTTGTAGTAGAGGCAGTCCGCCAATTATTGACCACACCACAATTATAAGAGCCAAGTCGTTTCTTAAAAGTAGTGCGAGATTGACCAAATTTTATAATATGCTCTTTGTTTTCAATTTTACAAGTAAGGATATAGGCTACTCCCAATGCTTTGTCAAAAATTTTCTTTGCGTTTTCATTGGCAAAGTTTAAAGCTAATATTTTTTCATTTTTACGGATAGAATCTTTTATCTCAAGCGGTTTTGCCCTTAAATTACAAATAAAAATAAAATCATCTTTGCCGCTAAAGCTAAAATCCTTAAGTGTGGGTTGGGCTTGAATTTCTACTAGATTAAAGGGCTTGTCATTTTTATTATTAAGCGGAAAAATTTTTGACAATGCGTTTAAGTAGTCATCGCCACTTTTTTGAATATATACACCATTTATCTCATCACAAAGAGAGATAAACTGATTTAGAGTGAGTGAATCTTTTGCCATTTTTACCCTTTAGTAGCGTATTTTTTTATGTAGTTGTTCTATATCGTGTAGCTCTTTTGAATCTAGCTCTATTTGCTTATCAAATGCTAAATGCTTTAAAACCATTATGTTATTGAAATTACCATAGCGAGTAAGGTGTATCAGGACTTTAAAATGCGGTTTGTTTAATATTTTTACATATTCACTTGCTTCTTTTTGAGAATCAAAGGCAAAATAACCCACAGATTGCGTAGTATTAGCTTTAGATTCTATGTATGGGATAAAATAAGTTGATAGTGGAATGATGATAATATGTTTATCATAAATATCTTGCTTTTTACTTGCATAGCGGGTTTTGCGTGGAGTATGAATTGTGCGGTATTTATAAACATTATCTTGCGTATCGCTTAAAAATGCTTTTTGCGTGAAGTTATGCAAATCGCAACGATAGGTAAAATTATTGGGCGTTTTTGAAACTAATTTTTCAATAGCATTTAATATATTCTGCGACATATAAAGTGGTAAAAATGGTAAATCTTTTGGGATTGCAATATTGTGCTGAATGTCTTTTAGCAAATAATTATTAATAATCGTTGTTTTATTATCCATCACACCCTTTTGCCATACCATAATGCTAAATGAACTTCCTACATTTTTAAAATACTTTTTTACATCATTATCAATTACTATAAATGAGCCAAGATTTAATAGCTTTTTTAAAGTCGTATTGTTGTTATTGTAAGTCATATAATTATTTGGCGTTACGAAACAAAGATAGCCCTTGTCGTTAAGCTTATCAATACTAGATTCTATAAATTTGTTAGAGAGTGAGCGGTTTTTATTTCCGCCACCAGAATAGGGAGGATTTGCCATTATTAAATCAAATTTTCCTAAAAAGCTAAACTCCATACCTAAAAAATCATAATCGCTTATATGCAAAGGGTTTAGAATCTTTTTGCAATTTTGCAGTCGTTTCTCGTTAATCTCATTAAAATATATGTTTTTTATATCCGTTTTAAACATAGCATACGCACCAAAATTTCCATTGCCACAGCAAGGGTCTAGCACTCTTATATTCTCTTGTTGCCAAAAATCACTTGGAATGTAGTCAAGCATAACTTTCACACATTCCATAGGTGTGCAAATATCATCACTGCTTAACTTATGAGAATTGTCTTTATTCAACGCATTAAATATATCAAAAATGGATTCTATGTTTTGTTGTGTTATGCAATCAATTATATTTTTACTCATTACAATAGCCTTGCTGACATTTAAATAAAAGTTTTTATATTTTACTATAAATTTATTATTGCAATTTAATGCTGTGATGCAATTAATGATAACAAATAATCATCAGTGTTTCATTTAAACCCGTGCCAAGAAAAAGTAATTTCGCACAACGGATAAAGCTTGTTTTGCCAAAGCCATTATCACCATAAAGGCAGTAGAGATTCTTATCATTACTTTGCCTAAATGTAACGCTTATCTTTCCATAATAGGCAAAAAGATTGCAAATGCTAACCTCTTCTATAAACATTATTCCTCCTCTTTTGTGCTTTTATCATTCAGCAGTTTTTCAACTTCTTCTTTTATTTTTGCTGGCGCGCTATTTACTCCCCTTTCCCCATAAATATTACAAATCTCAAGGCTTTTTTGCAGCAGTGATTTCACATCATCAAGCCCTACTTCTACACTGCCACCCTTTGCCACAATATCTTCTAGAATCTCTTCGTGCAAAATCTTTTGCTTTTTATCCTGCATACAAACTCCTTTCTTGTTAAATTTCATTGCTATTTGCAATGCGGTGTTTTCAAAGTCAAAGTCCCTGTCCCATTCTTTTTGTATCTCTAGAATCTGCGCAGAGTTAATGAGCTCTTTCTCTCCACCAAGACTTAGAAATTCTGCTTCAGCTTCTAAAAGCTTTGTAAAAATCTCTATGCGTGTTTTGCTTAAAAATGGTCCAAGCCCTCCATTTTTATATACCGCTCTGCCGTCCCTTTTATAATCTGCTCTCGCATTCTTATCCTCTCTTAAAAGCTTTATATAATTTCTAAAATTATTGAGTGGTTTTAATTGACTTTCCCCTGTATCTATAAAACCTTGCAAGGACTTATCCCAACTCACCACAGTGCAAACCCAGCAGCCAAACCTACTTCCACCACAACTACTTTGAGCTAAATGCGTAATAAACTGACATTCATCACCACTTGCCTTTGCATAGAGCTTAAAAAGCTCACTATGATCTTTTTCCCATAAAGGCTTATGTGTGCTTAAATACGCCCATACATCATCAGTGCTCCATTTGCTAAGGGGTGCATAAGTCATTGTATTTGGAAAATCATCGTGCTTTGAGAAGCCTTATTTTGCTACTACTCTAATGCGCAAAATTTCTGTATAATCCGCTCTCATCTCACCGATGCAGGATTTCAAAGGCAGAATGTCAAAGGATGGTTATGGGAAGAGTAGGTAATAGTCCGCTTTCACGGGGGGGGGGGGGAACTTAGGCGCGTAGGCTTTCCGGCTAAAAATGGCGATCGCTACGGCGATTCTGCGCTCATTACCACTCAAGGTAAATCCCTTGAATCGCCTTGCGAAGCCCCATTTTTAGCACGAAAATCCAACCGCGAGCAAAGTTATCCAAAAAATACACAAAGCCACGATTCTAGTTCCACAATCCTAGAATCCCAAAGCAGCACTGAAGCACAAACTACAAAAAACGCACAGCCCCTAGAATCCACTTTTTCGCAAAGCCACGATTTTAAGGAAAATGCCCTTTTATCGTCATTGCGAGCTTTGCTCCGCAAAGCGTGGCAATCCATATCCGCGCAAGCGGATTCTAAGAAAGCACAAAATAGAGAAGCATTAGAATCCACTTGTGAAAAAACAGCCGAAAATACAAAAGTGGATTCTAGGGTAGTTAATTCTGCTAGCGCAGAATCTGTGGATTGCCACGCGGCTAACACCGCTCGCAATGACGATAAAAACGCCTTTTCACTAGAATCCACTTTTGAAAACAACGCCACAAGTAAAAACGCGGATTCCAGCTCCGCCACAAATCTAAGCGAGCTAGCAAAGGATTCTAGGATTTCTAAAGAAACATCGCCTAGCGGCGAGCGGTATCCCTTGTTTTCTAAAGAAACTTCTCATAGCAAAGCTAAATCCTCCAAAGAAGCCAAAACGCCCAAACCTCTCATCTGCATCCCCACCTACAACGAGTCCAACAACATCGCCGCACTCTTATGCGAGATCTTCTCACGCTTCCCAGAGATCCACGCCCTAGTGATTGATGATAATTCCACCGATGGCACGCAAGAGATCTTAAACTCTCTCGCCCACACCTACCCCCATCTCCACCTCCTAAAGCGATCAGGCAAGCTAGGGCTAGCAAGCGCGTATATCGATGGCTTTTCGTGGGGACTGAAAAGCGGATACTCACACTTTATCCAAATGGATGCCGACTTCTCCCACCACCCGCGCTATCTCGCCCAGACTCTAGCTAATCTCCCACATTTTGAAGTGGTGATAAACTCGCGCAACATCATCGGCGGCGGCGTGCTAGGCTGGGGGCTAGGGCGCAAGATCCTTTCACGCTTTGGCTCTTTGTATGCAAGACTCTGGCTTGGGGCTAGGGTTATGGACTTTACCGGAGGCTTTAATGCCTACTCCGCGCGCGCTTTGAGCGCGATCGATCTGCACAGCATAAAATCTAGCGGCTACTGCTTCCAAATCGAGATGAAATACCGCGCCTACAAAGCTGGGCTAAGACTCCTTGAGCTACCTATAATCTTTGAAGACCGCGTAGCTGGCAAGTCCAAAATGAGCAAAACAATCGTGCTAGAAGCCCTGTGGCGCACGCCATTGCTACGCCTAAGAGTCAAAAGGGCAGAGCGATGAAGCAGCTCACACTCTTTGGGCTTGTGGGCGCGCTTGGGGCTTTGAGCAATCTTGTGTGCTTTTATGTGCTTGATTTTTTCAATGTGTGGTATTTGCTTAATGCCTGCTTGTGCTTTGGTCTAGCGGTGAGCCAAAACTATGTGCTAAATAGCTTTATCACCTTTAAGCATAGCCTAAAATGGCGCGCGTATCTAAGCTATGTGGGGGCAAATCTCTTTGGGCTTTGTATCAATCTTTTCGTGCTAGCTCTGTGTCAAAATCTCCTGCTAGAGCCGCTTTTAAACGCTCTTAGCCCTAATGCGCAAGATCCTAGCGCACTTAGGCGACATCTCTTGCTGTGCTTCCAAGCCCTTGGCATTATCTGCGCATTTATTAGCAACTTTCTCTTTGCCAAATTTCTCATCTATAAGGAGTCTCAATGCGACTAACACCACAAGCCTACTTTGTCTGCTGCCTTATCATAGCTACTGCTATCATCGTGCTTAAGCCCATCTACACCAAATCTTATGCCAATATGCCAAATGCCTTTGCCCCCACACATATCACCATAGCCACACAATCCCCCTGTGAAGCCTACGAGCTACTTGCTAGCACCAATAAAATCACCCTAGATTATGACAAAACACAAGAGCCTTTTAGATTCTACACCATTACAGACTATGCCCACACGCGCCCCCTAGAATCTAAAAAGCCAGATTCTAGCTCGCATATCTGCGCCCTAGCTAGAAACGCCATCACCGCCCCACTCACTAGCCTAAAGCTTAGAGCAAATGCAAGTGATATGGAGAATATTGCGTTTGTTGCTCTAACTATGGGGAGTGAGAGCTTTTATATCCCCATAGATTCGGTCTTGGGTAATCATTCCCTAGATTTGGTAAATTTTGGAGGCTCGCAGACCTCTAGTCTAGTCTCGCCCCCAAAATTTACCAAAAGCTACGAAAGCACCACCACAAAACAAGCGACAGCGGTGCAAGGCGAAGCCGCAGCAGGTTTCTTTAGAACTCCTAGAATCTTAGAAGAAGAAAAAGGGGCTGGGCGTGAAAACTCCGCTTCATCGTCATCGCGAGCGAGTGAAGCGAGCGTGGCGATCCATAGCGCAAACGCGGATTCTAGGGCGACAGACATCACCCTAGATCTATCTACTTACAAGCTCAACGCCACTAGCGAGATCCTAAACCTCTACAAATCCCCCTGCACCTTTCTTAGCTGGCTATATTATTTTCTCTCGCCGCCATTTTTGTTGCTATGGCTTATGTGTGTTTGGACATTCATCGCACTAAAGCCCAAGCACCCAAAGGGCAAAATCCCAGCTCGCACATATCAAGAGCTAGGCGTGCTTGTCTTGCTACTTTTACTTGCCTTAATCTTGCGGCTTTATCATTATGACAGCTTTGGACTTTGGGGCGATGAGCTATACTCTGTGGGGGTTGTGGGCTATCCTGATGGGGATTTCTCAAGTGTGTTTAACGATCCGGGGAATCCGCCTTTTTATAATTTCTTGCTCAAACTTTGGCTACATTGCTTTGGCTACACAAGCGCGGCGGCTAGAGGGCTTAGTGTGGTGATCGGCACGATGGGGGTGGTGGGGATTTACTTGCTTCTACGCGACCACGCTTGTGAAAATTCGGCTTTGGGTAATCATAGCAGCGATTTTGTGGATTTTCTAAAGAAACATCGGCTAACGCCGAGCGGTGTCCCTTGTTTTAAGGCAACCGCAGACCACAAGTCTAGCTCTGCCCTAAAATCCACAAAAAGCCCCACTAGCACCACCGCAATTCCTAGAATCTTAGAAGAAGAAAAAGGGGCTGGGCGTGAAAACTCCGCTTCATCGTCATTGCGAGCTTTGCTCCGCAAAGCGTGGCAATCCATATCCGCGCAAGCGGATTCTAAGAAAGCACAAAATAGAGAAGCACTAGAATCCACCTTTTTACAAAAGGTAGATTCTAGCGGCACTGCCATTTCCCCGTCATTGCGAGCCAAAGGCGAAGCAAAACAAGGCGCAGCCGCAGTTTCTTTAGTAATCCACAAAGACAAACTAGAATCTAGTATGGATTGCCACGATTTTGCTAGCGCAAAATCTCGCAATGACGATGAAACTACACAAACCCCAACGCCCAGCGATTCTAACACTGCCCCAAATGTAAGCGAGCTAGCAAAGGATTCTAGGATTTTGGAGCTAGAATCGGGGTTTTTCAAGCGCGTGCAAGGGCGCATACTTGGCGTATGTAACCGCAGCACGCACGCAGAAATCCACGATTCTAGCCCGAAAGCCCAATCCTCCAAAAAATTACTCATACCCACTCTAGGGGCGTTTTTCTATGCTATATCCTTTGTCGCCATCGGCGCAGCCCACGAGGTGCGCGGCTATGTGCTAGAGCTAGCACTGCTGCCGCTTGTGTTTTACTTCTTGCTGCATTTTCTTAAAAATCCCAAACTCTCAAACGCGCTAGGCTATGTGCTAAGCGGGGCTATGGTGTGCAATACACACTACTTTGGCGCGGTGATGATAGCAGCTGGCTTTATCGCAAGTGGCTTCTTTGTCTATCAAGATACAACGCTTAGCACACGCAAAAAGCGCGAAACCCTAGCCCTTGTCCTTTTGCTTGATATGCTTATCACTAGCTCTTTGGTGCCGTTTTTTGCTATCACTGCCTACACGCAAGCCCTAAGTGATACAAGCTTCAATACTTGGATCCCAGCCCCATCGCTTAATGGACTGCTGCAGTTTCTGCCCCAAGCCTTTGGCAGCTCTAGTGGGGCATTTGTCTTTCTCGTGCTATTTATGCTAACGCCTTTGCTCAAAAACCGCTTCCTAAACTTTTGCGCGATTGTTATAGCCCTTGGCGTGCTGCTGCCATTTATCGCTAGCTTTGTGCGCCCTATCTACTACCCCAAATACGCTATCTATGCGACCTATGCCTTTATGCTGGCATTGTGTAGCGTGGGGATCGTGCTTGTAGCTAGGAGACTAGCAGGGGCACAGGCAAGCTACTTAATCGCCTTTGGCGTATGCGCGCTTAGCATAAGTCTGCTAGATCATAAAATCCAGCCCATTGGCGTAGGCGATAATGCACGCGCGAAATTTGCTTTCATCACGCAAGATTCTAGCAATGAAGCCAATAAATCCAGCATAAACCCTAGAATCTATATCATCGATTTGCACACGGCAATGGCTACAAAGCAGCGGCAGTATGAGGTCTATGGATTTAAGCCTAGGGCGGAGTTTTTACGCATAGGTGTGCCAGAGCTAGCCCAACGCCACTTCCACACAGGCGATATTCTCTATCTTGATGGCTATTTCGTAGAAGAAGACACGCTGCAAGATCTCTTAGAGACATTTGCCAGCAAGGGAGCTAGAATCTATCCCATACCCTTTGGGATACAAGAAGAGAGAGATTTGAGAGAGTCCCAAGATCGTATCTATAAAGTTAGATTCTAAGTTACAATAAGAAAAGCTTAGGAGAATTTGCGTGTAAAAATAAGTGGCTTTAAGCAACTTTGCTTAAGATTAAATAATCCACTTACACAAAGGAGAGAAAATGAGCTTTATAGAAGAAATCAAAGCAAAGGCAAAAGCGAGCAAAAAGACCATAGTCCTGCCAGAAACAAGCGATGTGCGCACGATAGAAGCGGCGATTTTGGTGCTTAAAGAAGACTTTGCAGACATTATTTTGCTAGGCGATAGAGAAGAGATTTTAGCCAAAGTAAGAGAGCTAAAGCTAGCAGATATTTCACAGGAGCAGGCACTAGCCCACCTTGAAAAAGCCACTTTCATAAACCCTAGAGAATCAAGTCTGCTAGAAGAGTTTATCGCGCTTTTTGTCGAGCTGCGTGGGCGCAAGGGGATGGACGCGACCAAAGCACGCGAGCTTTTGCGCGGGGATAAGCTGTATTTCGGCGCGGCGTTGGTGAAATCTGGGCGGGCAGATGGTATGGTAGCAGGCGCGATCCACGCGACTTCTGATGTGCTGCGTGCGGCATTGCAGATTGTAGGCACGGCAAAAGATGCGGCGATTGTATCGAGCTTTTTTGTGATGGTAATGCCTGATAACACTTACGGGGAAAATGGGATTCTAGTCTTTTCTGATTGCGGATTGTGCCAAAACCCCACGCCAAATGAGCTAGCCCATATCGCTATCTCTAGCGCGAAAAGCTTTCAATCTGTCATCAAAGCCACGCCCTATGTCGCTATGCTTAGCCACTCCACTTACGGCAGTGCCAAGCACGATGATGTAAGCAAGGTTGTCGAAGCGACCAAAATCGCCAAAGAGCTTGCCCCAGATATTGCCATTGATGGCGAGCTGCAGCTTGATGCCGCCATTGTCCCAAGCGTAGGGGCTTCTAAGGCAAAAGGCTCAAATGTCGCAGGCAGGGCAAATGTGCTTGTTTTCCCCGATCTTGATGCGGGCAATATCGGCTACAAGCTCGTGCAGCGATTTGCTAAAGCTGAAGCCTATGGACCCATCTCACAGGGTATGGCAGCTCCTATCAATGATCTCTCAAGAGGGTGCAGCGCGCTTGATATTGTCGGCGTAGTAGCACTTACTGCCCTCCAAGCACAAGGCTAGATCCGCTTAATCCCGCCCAAGCCCATAAAGCCTAGAATCTAAGCTAGATTCTAAGGCGGATTTAAACGAGGATTTTAGCCATAATGCTCTCTGTCATTGCAGCTGCAATGCACGATTTATCTTTGAAATGCTCTTTGTAGTGCTTTGGCTCATTTCTATAGCACTTAGTTGCGTGTAGAACTCATCTTTTTTATTTTTCTTTGCATCGTGGAGATTGGCGTTTGCTATTTTTGCTGTTTTGCCATTGTGTAGGTTTGTTTGCATAAATCGTGTGAAAGTGGATTCTGTCTTGTTTGTTTTAAGTTTTGCTTTATTGCATTGCTATTTGTTATACAATTAAAAACATTTTTTACTATTTTTACAAATTTCAAAGATGTATATTTCAAAGTAAGGATATGCAATGCTTTTTTACTCAAGTCTTGATCTTATCGGTAATACGCCGCTTGTGGAGCTTTCACGCATACAGATTCCAAACAATAACCGCATTTTTGCAAAACTTGAATCCTACAATCCCGCAGGGGGAGTGAAAGATAGGGTCGCCCTGCATATTTTGCAAAGAGCAAAAAAGCAGGGCAAGCTACACAAAGATTCTGTGGTGATAGAGGCAACTGCTGGCAATACGGGGCTAGGCATAGCCTTTGTGTGCTTGCATTTTAATATCAAGGCGATTTTGGTCGTGCCGGATAAATTTTCCATTGAAAAGCAGATTCTAATGCGCGCTTTAGGAGCCGAAGTCATCAACACGCCAAAAGAGCTAGGCATACAAGGGGCGATTGATAAAGCAAAGGAATTGCTAGATTCTACTCCGCATTCTTTTAGCTTGCATCAATTTGAAAATCCGCTCAATCCACAGGCACATTATGAAACAAGTGGCAAGGAGATTTATACGCAAATGCAGGGGGTGCGGGATTTAGCACCTGTGCTGGATTACTTTGTCTGCGGTGCTGGGAGTGGCGGTAGCTTTAGCGGCATAGCCAAATACCTAAAAGAGCAGGATTCTAGGATACAAGCTGTGCTATGCGATCCTATCGGCTCTGTGATTGGCGGAGGGGAGGAGGGCTGTGCGAATATTGAGGGCATTGGCAATAACTTTATCCCAAAGACTATGGATACAAGCTTTATAGATATGGTGCAAAAAATTAGCGATGAGGAAGCATATCAAGGGCTAAAAATCTTGGCTAGAGAAGAGGGGCTGCTAGTAGGGATCTCATCTGGCGCGTGCTTGCAAGCGTGTTTGAAGCTCGCTAGGCAGGTAGAAAATAAGCTTATTGTAACGCTCTTTGCCGATCATTTAAGCAGGTATTTTAGTAAGAATCTCATATAGAATCCACCCACATAAAGGCACGCAATGGCAAGCAGTAAGGAATTTTTAGCATATTGCTTAGAGCAGCTGCAAGCAAGCTTAGATTCTAGCGTAGCGGAGTTTGACACAGATTCTACTATGGCAAGCACGCGAGCCGATTTGCTGGAGTCTGGTGATTTCAAGCGATGCTATGTTTTTACAAGTCGCAAGATATTTGGCGAGTATTGTATCTATGTGCAAGATTTTGGCTCTGCCTTGGCTCTAGGCTCACATTCTAGCCCTAGCGATATGACACCTGCGCACAATCTAGCCCCACAAAGCCCAAAGCCCATATTTCTGCTCTGTGATGATATGCTTTTTGCCAAGCCGCATAAGATCCTAGAATCCATCTTGCCAAACCACCCTAAAGCCCCGCCATATCCGGGCGCAAAGGAATGGTATATTATGGATATTGATAATCTTTTGCAATTACGAAAGGTCATCATCACACTCACGCCGCACCTAGAGCCTGCAAAAGCCAAAAAGAAGCATAAGGGGCAGCAATAAACTAGAATCTTACTAGCCCATAAGCACATTGATTTGCAATCGCTCTAGCAAGCAGTGAAAGCCTGCAAATTTTGCTAAGAGAAACGCAGGCTATTACAACACACGGGTAAAGAAATCGCACGGGCAAGGTGTCTGCCTAGTCTCCTAGCGTGTGAGCTCTAGGGTGGCTTTGGTCTGCACGGCTATGGGGATAGGGGTCTTTGGGGCTGCCATATCGTGGCAGTAGTCGCAGGCTTTGAAAAATTCTTGCGCATAAAAGGCAAGGATCGTGTATTTATCACACGCGTGATCCAAGGAGACAAAATCGCCCCTAAATTCTTCTAGCCCTTTTAGGCGTGAGAGTGAGCTGGCAATAGGACAGATGAAGATCTCCCCGACACTTTTTGCGGTGCTAGAATCCGCATTTTTGCTGTCATTGCGAGACACTGCGTGAGCTGCGGCGTGGCAATCCACACTAGAATCCACTTTTTCAAAACTAGATTCTAGGTTTGTGTTATGGATCGCCACGCTCGCTTCACTCGCTCGCGATGACAAAAGGGGAGCTTCATCATCTCGCGATGACAGAGAGGGGGAGTTATCCTTAGAATCCATTTTTTCACTTATCGCATTTTTGTTGTCATTGCGAGATTTTGACTTGTCAAAATCGTGGCAATCCACATTTACCCTAGAATCCACTTTTGAAAAAGTGGATTCTAGTTCAAGTTGCTCGCGGTTGTTTGTAATTTCAGTGTTGTTTTGGGATTCTAGGATTTTTGAGCTAGAAACGGCGTTTTTCAAGCCGCGCAAGGAAGATAAGACTTCGGGTCTATCGCGTGAGCTAGGCGATGAAATCGCTGCTTCTAGCCAAAAAGCCGAATCCTTAACAGATTCCCCCCCCCTATGAGTTTTGGTATGCCCTCGTGGCTCATCACCGACACACACGGCATAAGACAAGAGCGAAAGTTTGCCTCTATGCCCTGCCTATCACGCCCTCTTTTGTAGATTTGCCCGGGAGAAAACCACGCGGCTGTGGCTTCTTGCCAGAGGACAGAGTGCGGGATTTTGCGCGCTGATAGGAGATCTTGGAGCTTTTGTATATGGAGCTTTACAGATAGGTTTGGCGATTTGGTGTAGTCGCTTATACTCACAAAGCATTTAGAGCTTGCTTGCAATGCCTCTAAGAGCCTAGGCTTTGGGATAATTGTGGCGTTTGTAACAATATCAAAGGACTTTACCTTGCTACTAGAATCTAGTATTTCCACCACTGTATCAATATCTTTAAAAAGCAGCGGCTCACCGCCGATAATCCGCACCCAATAGATAGAATCCACTCTCTCAAGCAGAGCTTCAAGTGTGCTTTGTATGCCACTAAGCGTGCAGGTGTAGGCGGTTTTGGAGTCAAAATACTGCATTAGATTGTTGCAGCTCTCACAGCGCAATGTGCAGCGCGTTGTCAGCACTAGCTCGAAGTAGGGCATATCTACTTTGCCAAGCAAAAAGCGCGCATAGATTCTAGCACGCATAATGCCACTAAGCGGGGCTAGCAGTGCGCATAGCAGGCTCTTGCACACACAGCAAGGCAGGACAAGCATAGCCCACAAAATAGCCTTGACAAATACCCAGACCATAGGTTTTTGGGCGTTTGTGGGGATTTTGGGCATAGGGCAGGATAGGATTTTAGCGTGTAGGGGAGCGGCTTTGGATTCTAGGATATAGAGTGCTTTGCGCAAGATTAGCAAAGGCACAAGATATATCGCGCTTATGGGGTTTGAAGCGATTTTTGCTTTGTAGTTTGCCCATAGGAATGCCTGTGTAGCTTTGGCGATATTGCGATATATGTAGCGTTGCTTGAAAGTAGGGTGCTTAAGGAGTTTAAGGCGTGCGGATAGGGTGGAGAGATCTAGGCTATTTGGCATTGTGTGTCCTTTGTGGGTTTGGTGAGCTTAGGGCGGATTTTAGGAGCTTTAGCACGCGCACAAACGGGCGTAAGCCCGCATACGCCCAAGGCGCGTAAGCCCGTAGATAAGCAGCTATAGTGATAAGCGCGGTGCGTTTGTAGTAGGCTAGGTGGATTTGCCTAGCAAAGGGACTTTCTCTAGCGATAGCCCACCAGAGCTTGTGGTAGGGATTTTGCGCAAAGATAGGGGGCTTTGCGGGGTTGCTTTGGAAGTTTGACTTCTCCCAAGGCTTATAGCCCCCAAGCAAATGCACGATAGAGGGATTGATAAGCGCGCTAGCAAACTCGCTAAAATCTATGGCACTAGGATACGAGGCGATGCCATTTGTATCCGTGTGGGGCGGGGAGCTATCAAAGTGGATCCTGCTTTGTGCAAGCCATTGGAGGTTGTAGTGATAGGGCAAAAAGCACACCGAGTCTCTAAAAATGAGATTCAAAAAATCTTGATCCGCATACTCCGCATACTCCGCATACTCCTTAGTGTGTATAAGGGCTAGATCTTTGGTGCGCCATTTGGGGAGATTGATGAGTAAAACACCGGAGTTGAAGTAGTTTTGCGCGTGTATTTTGTGCTCACGGACGATCTTGATACTATCTCCGCTTAGCCCGCTTCGCACCGCACCTATGGCACACTCCCCCAAATCATAGGCAAAAAGCTCTCGTATATCGCGCAAAATCAGCGTATCAACATCAAGATAGAGAGCTTTTGTAAGCTCTTGTGGTAGCACGCTGCCAAGCTTCAAGCGGAAATACGCGCACCAATTTGCCCCCGCTTCGCCCCACGGATTAAGGGCTTTGAACTCGGCTTGATTAAGGCTGTGGATATGGATTTGCGTGGGGTAGATGGTGTCTAGGTGGGATTCTAGCGTGCGTAGGTGTGATAGGGTGGAGGGAGAGAGGGAGTCGGCTAGGAGGTGGAAGTGGATGGGGAGATCTCTGCTTGCTTTGGGCGTTTTGTTTATGGATTGCCGCGCTTTGTCTTGCGCCAAAGCTCGCAATGACGGAGAAAGGGCGTTGCTGCTAGAATCCACTTTTTTGCTAGCGGCGTTTTTATCGTCATTGCGAGATTTTGACTTGTCAAAATCGTGGCAATCCACATTTACCCTAGAATCCACTTTTTCAAAAGTGGATTCTAGGGGGTTTGCCTTTTTGGCGTTTTTCTTAGAATCCGCGTTTTCAAACGAGAATTCTGGGCTTGCGTAAAATGGCGTGATATGAGCAAGATGAATGAAGCGGTGGATAAGTGGGGCGTGGCAGGTGGGATAGGGGCTAGGGCTAGATCCTGTCTTAGAATCTAAAGCAAAATCTTGCCTAGAATCTAGTGTGGATTCTAGGCAAGATTCTAGACTCGCACCAAAATCTGGCGCAGCATTTACACTAGGATCTAGCTGCCCCCCCCTATGAGTTTTTCTGCATTTTGGGCGGTGGGGTTGATAGAGTAGATGATGCTCATCATACTCACGCTGGCGTATTTGGCGTAGTTATCATCTAGCCCAAAGACTATGGCAAAGCAAGGATCAGTCATAATGCTTCCTTAAAAGTGGTAAAGATAGTGCGGTATAAAAGCGTGCATTGTAGCAGATTAAAGCAAAAATGGCGTGTCTTGATAGACGAGATTTAGCCAATTGCTAAAAATCACGCTCGCACTTGATCGCCACTGAAACATAATCTCCCCATTTGGCGCGTAATACCCTGTGGGCTTTGGCGTGTTTAGCCCATTTGCTTGATCGCGCTTGTATTCTTTATCTAGCGTATCTTTGGCGTATTCTGGGTGCCCTAGGATAAAGACATCTTTGCTATCTTTAAGCATTGTAGCCCCGCTTTGCTCCCCTGCTAAAAGCACACACAGATCATCTGCCCTAGCCACTGCGCCTTCATCAATGCCGCTATGGCGTGAGTGAGGCATAAGCACTTCATCATCTAGCCCCATAAGCAGCGGCGAAGTGGCGCACTGCTTATGGGCAAAGATCCCAAAGCACTTGCTAGATAGGGCGTGCTTTTGAATCTTGTGGAAGTGATATAGCCCAGCCATAGCCCCCCAGCACAGATACATCGTGCTTGTTACATTAGCACGCAAAAAGTCCATAATCCCCCTAAGCTCCTCCCAATACTGCACTTCTTCAAACGCCAAATGCTCGATAGGCGCACCTGTGATGATCGCGCCATCAAAGCGTTTATGTGCAATCTCGCTAAAGTATTTGTAGAATCTATCTAGGTGAGATTGGGGGGTGTTTTTGCCGATGTAGCTCTGCGTGGCAAGTAGTGTGATACGCACTTGCAAAGGCGAGTTTGCTAGGAGGGATAGGAGCTGATTTTCTGTCTCGATTTTTGTAGGCATAAGATTGCAGAGCAAAATCTCTAGTGGGCGTATGTCTTGCGTGGTGGCACGCTCTGTGTCCATTACAAAAATCCGCTCCTGCAAGGTGCTAAATGCGGGGATGGTTTTGGGGATAATGATAGGCATCTTTGGCTCCTTAGTTATTGGTGGATTTGGCTTTGCTTGGTTTGGGCGTCGGCTTTTGCGCGCTTTTGCGGGAGTCTGCGCGGTGGGCTTGCTCATTACCGCTTAGGTAAATCCCTTCGCCCACCGCTTGACAACCCACAAAACGAAGTTTCTTTAGAAAATCATCGCAAAATCCTGCCGCCTAGTTGCGTTTGAAAAACACATTTTACGCATTTTTGGCAATCCTAGAATCCACTTTTAAACACCCAACAAACGCAAAAAGTGGATTCTAACCTTGAAGCTGAAAATGTAAAAAACTCCGCACAGGATTCTAGGATTTGCGATGAGAAATCTTTGCTTTGCGAGCCGCGCAAGGAGATAAGACTTGGGTGTCTATCGACGCAGCGCGGCGATGCAATCAAAGATTTATCGCGCAAAGCCGAATCCACCAACCAAGCTACTCCAAAGCCTGCGCTAGGTCATTGATTAGATCCGCGCTAGATTCTAACCCCACCGACACACGCACACACGCAGGCGAGATCCCCGCTGATAGTAGCTCGCTCTGGGAGAGCTGGGAGTGTGTGGTGGAAGCTGGGTGGATCACAAGCGATTTAGAGTCGCCGATATTTGCCGTGATACAAAAGAGCTTTAGCCTATCGCACAATGCCTTCGCCTTCTCATAGCTCTCTAGCTCAAAGCTAAAAAGCCCACTCGCATAGCCGCTTGTGAAATACTGCTTGAATCGCCCATAGTAGGGGCTAGACTCTAGGGCAGGGTATTCTACTTGCTTGACTTTGGGGTGAGATTCTAGGAATGTAGCGATTTCTAGGGCGTTTTGGCTGTGCTTTTGCAATCGCAGCTCCAAAGTCTCTAAGCCTTGCAGGTGGATCCACGCATTATGCGGCGATAGACTAGCCCCGATATTGCGTAGCCACTCTAGGATAAGCCGCATACCATAGATAGGATAAGGCAGGCTCGCATAGACTAAGCCGTGGTAGCTTGGATCAGGGGTGTTAAAGACACTATATCTGGGATTATCTATTAGCAGCTCATTTAGCCCATTTCTTTCAATGATCGCTCCTCCTAGTCCGCTGCCGTGCCCGTTGATATACTTGGTGCAGCTATACACGGCAATATCTATCCCAAAGTCAAAGGGGCGGAAAATCATCGGTGCTATGGTGTTATCACAGATGGTAGCAAGCTTGTGTCGCTTGGCAAGCTCGGTGATAGCGCAAATATCTGGGATAGAAATCTGCGGATTGGACAACGACTCAAAGAAAATCGCCTTAGTGTTATTATCGATAAGTGGCTCTAGCGTGCTTAGATCATCGACATCAAAGCAGCGAGCCTCTATGCCAAATCGCTTGAGTGTATGCACTAGAAGCGTCTGTGTGCCGCCATAGATTTTATTGGCATAGAGGATATTATCGCCTGCTTGGGCGAGATTGACAAAGGCATAAAACAGCGCGCTAGCCCCACTCGCAGTAACGACACCAAACCCTCCGCCATCGACTTGGGCTAGGCGATTGGCTAGGACATCGGTGGTGGGGTTGCTTAGGCGCGAGTAGATATTGCCTAGCTCCTCTAGGGCAAATCGTCTGCCGGCTTGGTCGCTTGAATCAAAGCGAAAGGAGCTGCTTTGATAAATCGGCACGCTTAAAGTGCGCTGGGAATCATACCCATAGCCTGCGTGCAGGGCTAGCGTGCTTGGGTGGAAAGTGGATTCTAGCATTTGGACTCCTTTGGGTGATATACGCAGCCACTATAAGCAAATTTTCTATAAAACACAATATGTGTTTAGTAATTTTTCGCATTTCTTGGGTGAATGTTACTTTTATAAACGCATTGTGTTTGTGGATTCTAGGCTTTGGTGCTTTGGTGCTAGATCCGCGCTAGAATCTATGGGCTTTTTATGCTACAATCTCGGGCTTTGTTTAAGGGCTTTGGGCTATTTAGAGACATTTGGTTGGCTTATAAGCACATAGAATCAAGGATAAGTAATGTTTGAAGCGACAACGATACTTGCGTATTGCGGAGAGTATCAGGGCAAGCGCGTGGCAGTCATCGGCGGCGATGGGCAGGTGAGCTTTGGTAATTGCGTGATGAAGGGCAATGCCAAAAAAATCCGCACGCTTTATAACGGACAGATTCTAAGCGGATTTGCAGGAAGCACGGCAGATGCGTTTAGCTTGTTTGAGTCGTTTGAGCGGATTTTAGAGGGGAGGAAGGGGGATTTAATGCGCTCTGTGGTGGAGTTTGCCAAGCAGTGGCGTAGCGATAAGTATTTGCGCAAGCTTGAAGCGATGATGATCGTGCTAAATAGGGATAATCTCTTTATCCTAAGTGGGACAGGCGATGTGCTAGAGCCAGAAGATGGCAAGATCGCTGCCATTGGTAGCGGGGGGAACTACGCTCTAAGCGCGGCTAGGGCGTTAGATCGGCACGCTAGCATAGAGCCAAAGGAGCTTGTTACGCAGTCGTTGCATATAGCAGGTGAGCTATGTATCTATACTAATACAAATATTTCTATTTTGGAGCTTGCATAATGGAGCTAAAACAAAGCAAAGAAATGATGAGCCCAGCGGAGATTGTAGGGTTTTTAGATGAATATATCATCGGGCAAGATGACGCCAAGCGCGCCATAGCCTTGGCACTGCGCAATCGCTACCGCAGAATGCAGCTGCCCAAAGAAGTGCAAGAAGAAATCACACCCAAAAATATCCTAATGATCGGCTCCACAGGCGTGGGCAAAACCGAGATTGCGCGTAGGATGGCGAGAATTATGGGGCTGCCCTTTATCAAAGTAGAAGCGAGCAAATACACAGAAGTGGGCTTTGTGGGGCGCGATGTAGAGTCGATGATACGCGATCTAGTCAATGCCTCTATTGCCTTAGTGCAGCAAGAATCCCAGCAAAAAAGCCAAGAAGCCATACAAGCATATATCATCGATAAAATCGCCCGCCTGCTGCTCCCAGCTCTGCCAAAGGGCGTGAGCGATGAGAAAAAGCGCGATTATGAGCAAAGCCTAGAAAAAATGCGCCAAAAGGTGCGAAATGGCGAAGTAGATCATTTACAAATCGATGTAGAGATCCACAAGCAAGCAGAATCGCTAGATAATGGTATGCCACCAGATATTGCTAGGGTGCAAGAATCTATCATCAAGGTCTTACAGCGCGAAGAGAAGGTCAAAAAATCTCTAAGTGTCAAAGAAGCCAAGCTAGCCCTAGTGCAAGAGGCGCGTGATAGCGTGCTTGATATGGAGGCAATCCAAGCAGATGGCTTGCGCAGAGCAGAGCAGAGTGGGGTGGTGTTTATCGATGAGATTGACAAAATCGCCACAAGCACCAAAGACTCTCGCCTAGACCCTAGCAAAGAGGGCGTGCAGCGCGATTTGCTGCCAATTATCGAGGGCAGCACGATTAGCACCAAATACGGCACGCTCCGCACAGACTATATACTCTTTGTCGCGGCAGGGGCGTTTCATTTAAGCAAGCCTAGCGATCTTATCCCAGAATTACAGGGGCGATTCCCTATCCGCGTGGAGCTAGATAGCTTGAGTGAAGAAGCGATGTATGCGATCTTGACCAAAACGCGCAACTCACTCATCACGCAATATCAACATTTGCTTAGTGTAGATGGCGTGGAGCTGGTGTTTGAGGAAGAAGCCTTGCGTGCGTTAGCGCATTTTGCCTATATGGCAAACCAAAAGACAGAAGACATTGGTGCTAGGCGGCTACATACGATTATAGAGCGCGTGCTAGAAGAGATTAGCTTTAATGCGCAGAAGTATGCTGGGGGCAAGGTGGCGATTACCAAAGAGCTTGTGGAGGAGAAGCTGGGCTTGGTGGTGAGTAGTGCTGATATGTCGCGGTATATTTTATGAGAGAGTGTTGTGGGGATTTGGCTTTGTGAGATGATGAGTCCCCCTATCTGTCATCGCGAGACTTCCGTAAGGAAGTCGTGGCGATCCATAATCAAAAAGTGGATTCTAGGGAAGCAGTCTAAAAGGAATAAAAATGGATTCTAGGAGTAAAGCGATTTTAGTGTCATTGCGAGGGAGCGAAGCGACCCAAGCTTTACACAAACAAAAAGTGGATTCTAGGTTTAAGGCTATGGATCGCCACGCCTTGCAGAGCAAGGCTCGCGATGACAGAAAAAGCAACAAATCTAAACAAAACACAAAGGATTCTAGGAAAAACACTCAAATTCTCAAAACGCCGCAGAATGAAAACACAGAAAGCGTGTTTGATACAAACGCCGCAGGCGGCAGAAAAATGGATTCTACTCAAAATGCCCAAAATCTAAACAACCCGCAGGCGGCAAAGCCAACGCCCGCACCAAGCCCTAGCGATTCTAAGATTGAAGCTCAAAATTTAAACGAGTCCGCAAAGGATTCTAGGATTTGCGATGAGAAATCGGGGCTTTTCAAGCGCGTGCAAGGGCGCATACTTGGCGTATGTAACCGAAGCGCGCGCGCAGAAATCGCCGATTTATCGCGCAAAGCCGAATCCACCAGCAAAGCTGAATCGCCCCTAACGCCCAAAACACAAAAAGCGGGGTTTGTTGGAGTTGTAGGTCGCCCCAATACCGGCAAATCCAGCTTGCTCAATTTGCTTGTAGGCGAGCATTTAGCCCTGATCTCACACAAGGCAAATGCCACGCGCAATACTATGCGCTTTATTGTCCCCTATACTACAAAGGATCGCACCGCTTGCCAGATGATCTTTGTGGATACGCCCGGACTTCACAAACGCGAAAAGCTTTTAAATCAATTTATGCTAGAGGCTGCGCTAAAGACTATGCGCGATTGCGATGTGTGCGTGTTTATGGCTTCAGTCTTTGATGATACAAAGCAGTATGAGGAGTTTTTAGAGCTATTTTATGCTAATGACTCACATAAAAAACATATCCTTGTCATCAACAAAACCGATATGCTCCCGCCTAAAAAGCTCCTAGGCGTGCTTGAAAAATATGCAAAATTTAGCGATAAATTTAGCGCACTTATCCCCATAAGTGTGAAAAAATCACATAATATTACCGAGCTGCTAGAATCCATAGCCAAGCTGCTGCCAGACTCGCCGCCGCTTTTTGATGAAGATGAGATGACGACACATACAATGCGCGAAATCGCTAAAGAAATGGTGCGTCAAAGTATCTTTGAGAATCTAAGCGATGAGATCCCTTATGAGAGTGATGTGATTGTAACGGAGTTTTTTTATAAGCCTCGCACGAGGGATTTGGTCTTGGGCAAGCATTCCGCAGATTTTGGGGATTCTAGGGTAGTCATTACCGACAAGGTAACTCCTACCCTAGAATCCCCAAAAAACTCCAAAAGCCCCACCGCAAAGCGAAGCTTCTTTAGAAAACAAGGGATACCGCTCGCCGCTAGGCGATGTTTCTTTAGAAAACAAGCGACAGCGGTGCAAGGCGGGGGCACGCAAGCAGGTTTCTTTAGAAATCCTAGAATCCTTAAAGAAGATTATCTGGGCAAGTGTGAAAAATCTGCTGAAAATAAAAACCAGCCGCAAAGTAAAAAAGTGGATTCTAGGGGCAACGCCCTTTTATCGTCATTGCGAGCCGACTTGTCGGCGTGGCAATCCACACAAAAATCTACCACTACCCTAGAATCCACTTTTGCAACCACCAATGCCCCTATGCATATTGTGCATATTTATGCCAATATCTATGTCCTAAAGCCATCGCAAAAGCGCATTATCATCGGGCAAAATGGCAGCACCATTAAGCGTATAGGCGCGGCTGCTAGGGAGAGTATCGAGCGGATTTTGGGCGAGCGGGTGTTTTTGCGTTTGCAGGTGATTGTCGATAAACAATGGGCAAAAAACGCAAATAATCTTAAGAGTTTTGGGTATAATTTGCAGCTGCAACAAAGCAAATAAGGCAATGTAGCGATATGAGTAAGTGATATGGGAAGGAAGTATATGAGGATTAAGCACTTTGTGCTAATGCTGCTTGGGTTTGGTGTGCTGCAAGGCTTTGATACAGATACTGCTAGGATTGTGCAAACTTATCGCACAGGCGATATGCAGAAGGTTACACAAATCTTAGATAGCTACTTGCAAGATAAGGAATTTTGGCTTCGTGTCTTGCAAGATAGGCATACAGATTATGGGTATTTTGAGGGCTATAAATATCTCTTTGTCTCTGATAAAAGTATCCCTAATTTAGCTCTCTATACCATATCGCCAAAGGGGCAGCTAACGCTTGTAAAAGAGCTCCCCGCGCTTGTGGGCAAGGGCAAGGGGGATAAGCGTTTATCTGGGGATTTGACCACGCCTCTTGGTGTATATGACTTTACTGATAAGCTTACAAGACTGCCTCCATACTATGGACCGCTGGCTTATACGACTGACTATCCAAACAACTACGATAAATCATTGAAGAAAACAGGATATGGGATCTGGATCCACGGGCTTCCGCTTGATGGCAACAGAGAAGAGCTTAATACAAAGGGCTGTATTGCCATTGAGAATAATGTCTTAAGCGATTTTGGAAAGATAGTGAATTACAAAGAAGCATTGCTGATTTCTTATGAGCAAAATATCCATAAACCCACCAAAGATGAGCTAGCCTTGCTCCTAGCGCAGCTATATGTGTGGCGTGCGGCGTGGATCGCAAATGACTTGGAGAAGTATTTGTCTTTTTACTCTAAGGATTTTGCACGCCCAGATGGGACGAAATACAACGCTTTTGCTTCGTATAAAAAGCAAGTGTTTGCCAAGAGTGAAGAAAAAGTAATACGATTTAGCAATATTAGTGTCGTGCCTTATCCCAATGAAGAGCATAGGCAGATGTTTCGCATTAGCTTCACGCAAGATTATCGCGCGTATAAAAATGGCAAGCCTAGCTACACATCAAATAGCCAAAAGATCCTTTATATCGTGTATGAAAATGGCACTATGCGCATAGTAAGTGAGAAGTGATGCGAGATGTTGCTGCATTAGGCGTTAGGCGGTTGGGGCTTTGCGCGTTTATTGCTGCGGCGTGTGTGATTGGCGTGAGTGCTGCGCCTACTATCCCTACAGTCAATCTCTCTTTAAGCGCACCAGATACCCCAAAGCAGCTTGTAACTTCGCTTAATGTCGTTGTCGTTTTAACGCTCCTAATTCTTGCGCCTTCATTGGTGCTTGTGATGACGAGCTTTATGCGGCTTATTATTGTGTTTTCATTTTTGCGCACCGCACTTGGCACGCAGCAATCCCCGCCCACACAGATTCTAGTCTCTTTGGCGTTGGTTTTGACATTTTTTATTATGGAGCCTATTGGCAAAGAAGCGTGGCAAGCTGGTGTGAAGCCCTATGTAGAGGAGCAAATCGGCTATGAAGAGGCGTTTGAGCGATCGGTTGAGCCTTTTAAGAAATTTATGCTAAAAAACACGCGCGAGAAAGATTTGGCATTGTTTTATCGTATTCGGGGGCTGCCTAATCCACAAACCACAGCTGATGTGCCTATCACAATCGCTATCCCTGCCTTTATGATTAGTGAGCTAAAAACGGCATTTATGATAGGCTTTTTGCTGTATTTGCCATTTTTGGTGATTGATATGGTGGTAAGCTCGATCCTTATGGCAATGGGTATGATGATGGTCCCACCGGTAATGATCTCACTACCCTTTAAGATTTTGGTGTTTATCTTGGTTGATGGGTTTAATCTGCTCATAGGCTCGCTTGTGCAAGGGTTTAAGTAGCGAGCGTCTAAGCTAGATAGGCAAAAAGAGCTTATCTAGAATCTGTGTCTGCACAATCGTAGCATATCCTAGTGTCCCGCCAATGACAGCTATCACGCCAACTTTAGTGATGAGATAAAGCAATGCGGTTAAGATAAATCCACATAGCTCATTAAGCCCAAATGGCGCGTGCGCCATATCTGTGGAAGCAAAGCAATAGACAAGCAGCATACCAATCATCGCTGGAGGTAGAATCTCCCCTAGGGTGATGATAGATTTTGGTGCGCTTTTTTTGCGAAATATGATAAAGGGCATAAAACGCGTAAGAATCGTAGTCAAAAACGCAACCACAAGCACCAGCACGCTGTGCAGCAGGGCTTGGTGATTTTGATAGAAGTCATAGAGCGATAGTCCCATAAGAATCCTTAAGTAAAATGCGTATTATATAGAATCTACCCCAGCGCGATGCTAGAAATCGGGCAATAAATTATTTATATATAGTTATTGTTACTTTATTTAGAGTAGAATATGGGCAACCCATATTTAAGGAGTAGGCAATGAAAGAGAAGAAAAAGGCAGATAAGGTTGTTGAGAGTTTGCGAAAGCTTCAGGCTGATAGCATTGTGCTATATATGAAAGTGCATAACTTCCACTGGAATGTTAGAGGCAGTGATTTCCCGCAAGCTCACAAAGCTTTGGAGGAGATTTATGATGGTTTTGCCGATATGTTTGATGACTTGGCAGAGCGTGTGATCCAGCTTGGCGGGACGCCTGTGGTAACACTTGCTGAGGCGATCAAGATCTCTAAGATTAAAGAAGAGACAAAGACAACTTTCACTTCAAAAGAGATTCTAAAAGAAGTGCTAAAAATTTATGAAAACTTGCACGAAGATTTTACAGACTTAGCAAAGCTTGCTGACAAAGATGAAGATAGAGTAACTGCTTCATATTGTGATGATAAGCTAGCCGAGCTAGAAAAGGCTATCTGGATGGTAAAAGCCCAGCTAGCATAGGTGCTGGAATCCACTTTTATCGCACGCCCTAGAATCACTTTTGTGATTATCGTATTTTATGCGTTTTTTTGTTTATAGATTGCCACGCGGACTTTGTCCGCTCGCAATGACAAGTAAAAAAGCGTTGAATGTAAAAAGTGGATTCTAAGGGATAGCCAAAATCTATGGAATCTTATATATGTAATCACGCAAAGGAAGCTTAAAGAAATTTTCATACCCTTGTGTAACTTCTTCAACTTGATTAGAAAAAATGTATTTAATTATAGGTCTCAAGCCAATGTATGGCAGCCCAAACCACGCACTTTCATATACAAGCGTGTATTTTTGCCGCATAGTAGATAGATAGCTAGAATCTATCATTTTATTTGTATTGAGATTAAGCATAATATAATCACCACTTTGTGGTGCTTTTTGCGGCTGGATTGAGACATTATAAGTATCATAAAAAGCCTTTAGATAGATGTCAAAATAGCCCCAATACCAAGTAAAATCTCGCCATTTATCATTATCATCACCATCAAAATAGAGATTGATATGCTCTGTATGTTTTGCCTCTTGAGCGATAAACATTAGCGCATTGTGAAATTTAATACCCTCTGTCTTTAAACCTATATATGTTGTGATACCTTGAGGCAAAGAATTTGTTATGTAAAAAACAAGTGTAGCAATACCCGCTGCTTTAAAAACAAATTTTCTCCAATATCCTTGCACAAAAAGAAAATATATCACCCCACCAAATGCCATAAAATACATAGGCAAAATATAATAATTTCTAAAAAACCCCATTTTTATAAAAACACAGACATAAAGCAAAGAGCCAAATAACAAACCATCATAAATACTATGAATCGCACATCTATACCGCACATACAAATAGATCCTATATGCTACAAGCATAGGAAGAAGTATAAGCAAAAACATATCATTTGTCGCAAGATTAAAAATGCCACTTATAAATGACAAAATCATTGCTCTTTGACTTTCATAGCCCACACCATAATACCCATTAACATTAGGGATAATTAACACACAATAAAGTATAAAATATAGCAACGCACTACACGCTAAAGATGCGTAGTAGATATGTAGCTGTTTATGTCGTATATAATGCACCACAACGCCAAACACACCAAAAAATCCAATGAATAAAAATGTAGGCTCTTTGTAATATAAAGCAATGGTGGCAGCAATGAAGCCAATCCAAGCATAGCGCGACTTATTTGTTGCAGCAAATTTCATACTTGCCCACACAAATAGCAGCAAAAATACAATCTGCATCCGCTCTGGATAGCAAATACCAAGCATTATAGTGGCAAACCCGGGGTGAAAGAGAATAAGCAAAAGCGCAAATACTCTAAGCCATTTGTATGCTTCTCCACAAATCAAGCGCGAAATCTGCCACAAAAGCAGCCCCACACATAGCACAATACACGCATTGAAAGTGAAAAATGCATAAGGACTTTTTGTCCATCGCATCAATATATTTAAATCCAGCGAAGCAAAGGGGAAAAATCTCCCAGCTTGTGGATCCCAGCCATTAAAAATAGGCATATCATAGTAGATTTCAAGCCACATCCAAATATCATCAAGATTGAAAGTGTAGCGAGAGTAGGCGACCATACCCGCACAATACAAAACAAGCAACAACGCATAAATAAAAGCTGGATAAGTGATCTTAAAGATTGGTTTGGTTTGGTTTGGTTTGGTTTGGTTTGGTTTGGTTTGGTTTGGTTTGGTTTCATAGCGAACCTTAATTTTTTATAAATTTAGTAAAAGTGCAAACACAATACTAAGCGCAATCATAGCTATTTGGACTCTCTCTTGCAAGGTTTTGTGGCAAGGTTTTGTGCGTGATTGCTGTAAATACTTCAGCTAAAGATCAGGCTGAATGATAGGCAAGATTCTAGCGCGAAAATGGTCAGTGCAAAATCTCCTGACAATAAAAGGCTTTATTCCTAGAATCCACTTTTGCAAAAGTGGATTCTAGTGGGAGAGTGGATCGCCACGCAATCGCTACCGCGCTTGCTCGCGATGACAAAGCTGCAGTGGATTGCCACGCGGATAAATCCGCTCGCAATGACAATGAAAACGCCGCTAATAAAAAAGTGGATTCTAGGGGGTTTGATTAAAGGGGCGATTTTTGGGGGTTGGGGGCTGGCTTTTGGGGTGATATGCTCGCGTGTGTAGGCGAGTATGGGGCTTGGCTACCTAAATAGCGCGATCAATCGCATTGCTTACACAAGGACTCTAAACAAGCCCACTATTGCTTAATCCCTAGCAGTGTCTCTATCATTCTATCAATTGTTGTGATGACTTTCGCATTTGCTGCATAGCCGCCTTGAAACTTAATGAGATCCACCATTTCTTCATCGATACTTACTTGCGTGATCGATAAATGCTCTTTTTTCGTGGCTTCATAGACAGACTTTTTTGTATCTAGGGTGCGCTGCGCTTCTTCTGTGTCGGTGGCTACGCGTCCAGAGGCATATTGATAAAACTCGCTGATTTTCATTGTGGAGTTGATTTTGGTGCGTTTGTTGTAGAAATCTACTTTGTCATATTGAAGCTGCTGCATCATATTTGCCACATCGAAATTCCCATTGATAGGGGTGAGCCACGGGCGGATATAAGTAGGGTCTTTTTCATAGTCGCGGTGTAGGTGAATATCCTTGGCACTATCGCCTTGTAGGAATTTGTTGATCCCCATTGCCCCTGTGAAATTTGTGCCATTATCTTTGATACCCACATAGAATCCATCTGCAGGGCGATTGGCTTCTACGACAAATTTTTTCACCACAGGATCAAACTGCGCGTGGAAAAAGTCATCAAAATCATTTGTGTCGTTGTTGTCGTTGTTGTCATCGGTGTTGGCATTGATTTGGCGCACGATGTCGTGCATTGTTGTTACATTATCGATGTAGATTCTCCTGCTAGCGACTATTTGTCCATTGGTGTTGTAGGCTATGAGATCAAATGAGCCGTTTTTGAAGTTGTAGCCAGAATCCTTTAGGGCTTGATTGCGCTCAAAGCTCACTTCCGCTCCTACAAGTGAGTGGGCGGCAGATTGGGCATAGATGGCGTTTGTGGCTTCCATAAATCCTTGGGCAAATGTATCAAGCAGATCAATATAACGCTGGATATGCCCGACTTTTGTGCCATTGTAGCCGGTGTTGTAGAGATTGATAAGCGAGCCAGCCTTGCCCTCATTCATCTTATCGGTAATATCCACATCTTTAAAATCATAGGTGCGATAATACACGCGATTTAAATGCTCGGCATTGTTTTCTTTCTCCAAAGTTAGAGGGTGGAAAGTATAGCCATCGACAATATTAAAGCCCTGTGCGACATTCATCACATAGTTTTCATCAAAGTCCGCTGTTTTGGGCGAGGTTTGAGAATCTGTCTTTAAATGCCCTTTAAACACCTTGCCGCCGATGATTTCGATCAAATGGTATTCATACTCATCGCGCCTATCGCGTAGCTCGTTTGCTTGCTTGTATTGCTTGGCATCTTCCATTTCGCCGATTTTTTGATTGAGCTGGGCGATCTGCCCACCTAGGCGATTGGCTTCTTTGACAAGTGTTTCGAGATTTTCACTAGCTTGGCGTTGGATATTCACAAGCTTTAGGCGTGTGTCGCGGATATTTCTTGTCAAAACTTGTGTAGCTTCAGCGAGCACTTGCTTTTGGGCGGCGTCTTTTGGGTTTTTGGAGAGATCTTTCCACGCGTTAAAATATGTGCTTAGGTCATTAAAGATCCCAACCCCATCTACATCGGGAAAATGCGCTGAGATTTCTCGCAAAGTATCAAAGCTATTTTGGAAAAATGCCGTTTCTGATCCAGCCTTAGTGTAGCGGTCAAACACAAAATCATCGTGGATTCTGCGTATGGCTTGGACATCGACACCTCTTCCCATAATAAGCCCTTGGTGCATAACAAGTGGCTTTTCAGGCTGGGCGATAACGCGCTTGCGACTATAAAACTCATCGCTTGCATTGGAGATGTTGTTGCTCGTGGTATCCACCATAACTTGGTGGGCTTGCAAGCCTGTGTAAGAGGTGTTTAGTGAAGTGAGGATCCCGCCCATATCTTACTCTTTATGCTTGGACTTGCAGGAAGCTTGCTTGCTTTGGTGTGCTTATGCGTCTGTTTTCTCCATAGGCTGGCAGATCTTTTGGTATGAGTCTATCCATAAGAGAGGTGAAAAACTCTGATACAGCAAACACCATACGCGCATAATCGCTATTGATCCTTTTTAGCTCATTGAGAGATTCTCGCATCACGCCAAAGAGATCCACTGCCTCTTGCCCAATGACTTCTGCCATATTTTTGTGGGGGTCTTTTTCCATAAGCGTGCGCACTTCTTGATCAAGTAGTGATCTTTTGATCTCAAATTCTTTTATAAGTGCGTCTTTTTGGATATTGCGTGCGAATATTTCATCGTGATCAGCACGCTTTATGGCTTGTATGTCAAGCTGAGTATAAGATATGAGAGTATGTAAATCTTGTATGGCACCTTGCAAATATTGAATCAGCATTGCTTAATCCTTTATCGCCTGCTGCCACACCTAAGCGGTAGCTTAGAGAGAGCCAAACAGGTTTTTAGACATTAAGCAAATCTAGTGCCATTTTTTCTGAAGTTTTGCGTAGGTCGATTTTGTAGTCTTTGTTCTCGATGGCTTCTTTGATTTGTGCGACACGATTTTGCTCTGCTACTTCTTCTATGTCCTTGCTTTTTCTAGCTAGAATCCTACTTTCTTCATCTCTTTGGGCTTGTGTATTGGCAGTAGCCGCTATGATACTTGAGTTGATAGAGCCGATCATATTCACTCCTTTTAAGTTTCTATAAGATCGATATCGACCTTTTGCGCTTAGGATTTTAGCATTTTATTATCTATTTATTGCTTTATTTATTTCGCGTTGGAAATTTTCCACATTTGTTGTCTCTTTTCTCTGCTGCCCATCTTGAAACAGCGATACATTTGGATTGATATGGTAAGTAAAGATACCGACAAACACCATCGCATAGCAAAAAAGTATGAAACAAATAGTAGGAAATAACCAAGTTTTAATATCCATAACACCAACTCCCAAAATAGAGAAAAGTAGAGAATCTCACGATTGCATTTACAGCCATAAATGCGCTTGTTTAGGCTAGGCATTATATAATATACAGCACAAAATATTTCAAGATTTCATAAAAATTTATTATAATTGCGGATTTAATATGGGTATTGGCAGTATTGATCCCTACAAGATGAAAGATACTTTTGGTGAAAGATACTTGGGCTATTTTCTTAAGGATTTTAATGGTTTATTTGGCATTGATGATGAAAAAAAGCAGTATTGTCTGGCTATTTCGTGCTTGTAGCAAGAGGCTAGCGGCATTAGTTTTTGTGTGTTTGTGTGGTGTGCAAGTGGGCTATGGTGCAGTTGGGGAGCGGCTAAATTGGGGGAGCGGCTTAACACTGCTTGGATTTTTTGAGCAAAATCTTATCCCCTTAAAGCTTTACTACAATCTCTCACCCCAAGATAAAGAGCTTACCGCTGAAGTCAAGGCTAATGCGACTTACTATACTTTGCGTAATGATGCTGGTGATTTGCTCCACGCTCTTATCCCCATTAGCGATAGCGTGCAAATGCACATTTATAAAGCTAAAGACACCTATAAGCTAGATTTTATCCCTATTATTGCGTTTGCTAAATCACAAACCCTTGCCATTTCCGTGCAAAACTCCCCCTATCAAGATATTGTCAATGCCACCACAGATGTCCTGCTTGCTTCGGAGTTTTCTAATATTTACAAAAAAAGCGTGGCTTCACGCACAATGCACGCAGGCGATCGGCTAGCGATTGTGTTTGAGCGCGATTATCGGCTAGGCAAGCCCTTTGGGATACCAAATATACAAGCTGGTATGATCGAGACGGCTAAAAAGCAAAATTTCGTATTTTTACATACAAATGGGCATTACTACGATAGTAATGCCAAGGAAATGGCAGGCTTCACGCTAGAAGTCCCTGTGCAATACACGCGTATTTCTTCGCGCTTTTCTCACGGCAGAAAGCACCCTATTTTAAAGATCGTGCGTCCGCACTATGGTGTGGATTATGTAGCAAAGGCTGGGACGCCTATCCGCGCAGCAGCAAGTGGCAAGGTGGTGTTCGCTGGAGTTCGAGGGGGCTATGGCAAGGTAGTGGAGATCGCGCACGAGGGGGGGCTAAAGACACTATATGCGCATATGCAGAGTATCCACACTCGCTCTGGTGCGTATGTGCGATCTGGCACGATTATCGGCAGAGTGGGCAGCACAGGAATGAGCACAGGACCGCATTTGCACTTTGGTGTATATAAATTCAATCAGCCAATCAACCCCCTAGGTAGAATCCGCACAGCCAAAAGTGAGCTTAGCGGCAAGGAAAAAAGGGAGTTCTTATCCGTAGCACAAGGCTATCAGCAGACCATAGATGCTGCCTTGCAAGCAAGCGATTTTAGTGTGCAGTCATTTTATCTTTTTGCCAAGGAGTAGTTATGAAAAAGTATTTTCTCTCTTCCCCGCTTCCTACGCCCAAGATCACGGATTTGAGGCAGGATTCTTGTAAGGATTCTCGCTTCATTAAGCCTATGCGATTATTTTATAAGCAAGATGGGATAGAGAAAAGCTGGGATATTATCCACTCTCACGATAGCGTATCAATTATGCTTTATGAAGTTGATCTTGATGCATTTGTGATTGTCAAGCAGTTTCGCCCAGCGGTGTTTATGCGCAATAATGATGGCTATATCTATGAGCTTTGTGCGGGGCTTGTGGATAAGTCTAAAAAGAGCTTAGAAGAAATTGCAGTAGAAGAAGTCTTTGAGGAGTGCGGCTATGAGATTAGCCCTAATCGCTTGGAAAAAATCACGACTTTTTATACATCAGTTGGGATTAGTGGGGCTAGGCAGACGATATTTTTCGCCAAAGTGTCCAAGAAGGACAAGCGAGCATTGGGCGGTGGGATTGATGATGAGAAGATAGAGGTATTGTATCTTAAGCGCGATAGCGCACTAGCATTTACCAAAGATGAAAGCTATCATAAGACCCCAGCCCTAGCCTTTGCGATCAATTATTTTTTTGATCAATACAATACTTGATTAGGTGCGTAGGTGGGAGCTAGTTTAGATTCTATATTGCTTAAGGATTGTGTGTGAGATATGTTTTTTGCGTGATGATTATGGGCTGTCTGTGGGCTTATGGGCATTCGCTCCAGAATCCACTTAAACTTAGTATCCAAGCTGTTGATGAAAAAGCACAGATTATCGAGATCCCTGCTATGGATTTGCAAGTGGGTGAGAGTGGGCTTGTGTGGCATAGATTTGATAGCAATTATGCAAGCGTGATTGCAGAAGTGGCGGTGATAAAGGTGGATTCTGGGGTGGCGTATGGAAAAATCCAAGCCGATAGTGTGCTAAAGCAAAAATACCTGCCTTCGCCCACCAATGCCCCCACAAAAGGCGATGAGGTGTATTTCCGCACGCTCAATAATCGCGCTTTCATCATCGCTCCTACACTAGAATCTTACGAGCAAGTGCGCAGTGCGTATCCTGCTATTGAGTTTTTAAACTCTGATTTGATGATTGGGTATTTGTTTGATATGGGGGGGTTTGATCCCAAGCCTGCATTTTTGAATAAAGTGTGTAGGATCTATAATGCAGGCTTGCTATTTGTGATCGCCACAGAGTCGCTTAATATCCTTGACTGCCAAAGCTTAGTGGTGCTAGAAAAGCGTGAATTCTCCACGAGTGAGCTTGAAAATGCTAGCACGATCGCGCCATTTTTCTCTAGAGTGCAGTATGCCTCTAGTGGATCGCTTGATACGGCATTGTTTAAAAAGTATTCCAAGCAGTATTTCCGCTACTATGACGCGCTAATCGCGCAGGGCAAGGATTTTAAGGCGTCAAAGGAGTAGGGTAAGTGAGAGCAAAGCATTGTTGGTGTGGGTATAGATATGATTGCACTAGATGGGCGTGAGCCAAGACAAGAGTAAGATAACTAAGGGCTAAGGAGCTGCTATGCTAGAATCCACACATATACAAGCATTAAGTGCGATAGTAGGGAAAGATAATTGCCACACACATAAGGCGCATTTGCTTGCCTACTGCTATGACGCTACAAGGGAGCGATATGAGCCAGATGCGGTGGTATATCCGCGCGATGAGGCTGAAGTAAGCGCGATTTTGCGCTATTGTAATACCCACAAAATCGCCATTGTGCCGCGCGGGGCGGGGAGTGGCTTCACAGGTGGGGCTCTGCCTGCTAGTGGTGGAATCATCTTAAGCCTTGAGAAGCACTTCAATCAAATCTTAGAAATCGATGAGAAAAATCTCATTGCTAGAGTCCAGCCCGGCGTGGTGAATAAAATCTTTCAAAACGAAGTGGAAAAACGGGGGCTTTTCTACCCGCCAGATCCAGCTAGCCAAGATTACAGCACGCTAGGGGGCAATGTCAGTGAAAACGCCGGAGGAATGCGCGCGGCAAAGTATGGGATCACCAAAGATTATGTGCTTGCCTTGCGTGCGGTGCTGCCAAATGGCGATATTATCCGCGCAGGCAAAAAGACGATTAAAGATGTCGCAGGCTACAACATCGCAGGCATTTTGATCGCTAGTGAGGGCACGCTTGCAGTCATCACAGAGCTTACTTTGAAGCTGCTGCCCAAGCCTCAATACAAACGCTCGGCTATGGGGGTGTTTGCAAGCATTGAAGATGCGATGAATGCGGTGTATAGAAGTATGGCAAGTGGGATTACGCCTGTGGCTATGGAGTTTTTAGACAAGCTCTCTATCCAAGCGGTTGAAGAGCGATTTCATAAGGGGCTGCCAAAGGACGCTGGGGCGATTTTGATCACGCAAGTTGATGGTGATTTGCCAGAGGCATTAGAAGCTGATCTTAGCAAGCTAGAAGCGCGATTTATGGAAAATGGCTGCACGAAGTTTGTCGTAGCTAAGGATTCTAAGGAGGAAGAGGACTTGTGGTTTGCAAGACGCAATGCAAGCCAGAGTATCACAATCTATGGCAGAAAAAAGCTTAATGAAGACATTACCGTGCCGCGCTCTCGCTTGCCAGAGCTGCTTGCTAGGATCCAAGAAATGAGCGAGAAATATGGCTTTAAGATCCCTTGCTTTGGGCATACGGGCGATGGCAATGTGCATACGAATGTGATGGTGCCAAATCCCGATGATAAAGATGAGCTAGCTCGCGGCTATGCGTGTATTGAAGAGATTTTTGCCATTGCGGTGGAGCTAGAGGGCACGCTTAGTGGCGAGCACGGCATAGGGCTATCCAAAGCCCCCTTTATGCACCTAGCTTTCACGCAAGAAGAGATGAATTTGTTTAAGGCAATCAAGCAGGCATTTGATCCAAACAATATTTTGAACCCGGGCAAAATGGGCTTATGATTCTTACCAAGGGCGATCTGCATAGATCTAAGGCGTGGATTTGTGCTTATCTTGCGTGCTTATGGCTCGCTTATCCGCTGCACGCAGTGTCTCAAGACATTGCAATAGAATCTAATTTTGTCAAATCCACTTCATCGCAAGAGCTAGAATCCAGCGCAAATACGCCGCAAAAATCAGCCCAAGAGGCACAAGCTAAGATCGCGCCAGACTCTCCACCTAAGCGCACGAAGCGGCTTTTTACGCGCGCGCATTCTTTGTCGCTTGTGATGGCAGGTGATGCGCTGCTGCATACGCCGGTATATACAGATGCGCAAAAAGTGGATTCTAGCACTGGTGCTATCACATATAACTTCGCCAAGATGTTTGCGCCTATCGCCCCACTCATCGCACGCTATGACTTGGCATTTTACAATCAAGAGACCATTTTAGGCGGCACAGAGCTTGGGCTTAGTAGCTATCCAAGCTTTAACTCCCCGCAAGAATTTGGCGATACGATGCTTTCCCTTGGCTTTAATCTCATCTCCCTAGCCAATAACCACACGCTTGATAAAGGCGAGCGCGGTGTGCGGACAATGCTTGCGTATTGGCATACAAAAGAGGCAGAGTCTATCACACGAGCAATGCCAATCACCATCGCTGGAAGCTATGCAAGTCAAGAGGATAGAGATAAGCCTAGAATCTATGAGAAAAATGGCATTACCTACGCGCTGCTTGCCTACACTTATGGCACCAATGGTATCCCTATCCCAAAGGGCAAGGAATATCTTGTCAATGTCTATACCAAAGATATGCTTATACGCGATGTCAAAGCCCTGCGGGATAAGGTGGATTTGCTGCTTGTCTCAATGCACTGGGGCATAGAATACGACTTTGCCCCAAGCAAGGAGCAGCGCGAGTTTGCCGCGCTTTTAGCGAGCCTTGGCGTGGATATTGTCATCGGCAATCACCCCCATGTGATCCAGCCTATTGAAAAAATCGGCAACACCCTTGTGATCTACTCGCACGGCAATCTCATCTCCGCGCAAAAGGGCATAAACAAGCGCGTGGGTATGCTCACTTCTGTGCGCATACATTTGTTTGATACAAAAAAGCGTGAAGCCCTTCTTGCTAGGCTTGGGGCAGAGAGGGGATTTGTGCCTAGGGTATCTTTAAGCGATTTGCGTGCAGAGCTTATTTGGACGCATTATGAGAGTGGGGGCAAAAACTTTGCCATCTATCCATTGCGAAAGGTAAGCAATAAGCTTCTGCCAAACGCCAAGCACATCTATAAAGACTACACAAAGATCCTCACCCAAGCGTGGAAGTAAGGGGTAGGATCTAAAGTGGCACCTTTTTTGCTTACTTTGCATTAGGAGGTGGGGTGTGAAACGAGGATTCTAGCAATGCCAAAAATCCAAAAACCTAGAATCCACTTTTGACAAAATCGCTTTAAAACGCCGCGGATTCTAGGATTTTGACAAAAACGCTCAAAGGTTAGCAGGCGGCAGGATTTGCGATGAAACAGAGGCTGAAAGTATGTTTGATAACCACCTTGTAGGCGGAAGGATTTTGAGGCTAGAATTGGGGTTTGCAAGGCTTGCAAGGAAATAAGACTTGGAGTCTATTGACGAAGCAAGATGAAGCAATCTGCGATTCTAGCCCAAAAGCCAACGCCACAAGTGAAAAGTGGATTCTAGGATTTTAAGCTCAAGGAGATTCTATGCGTATCACATTTGGGACCAAGTATAACCAAATGAACCACTACCAAAACACCTTGCAAAACAAGCTTAATGACAAAAATACGCAGATTGCTTCTGGGCTTAAAATCCAATACGGCTACCAAGATGCAAGCGTGTATAATCAAAATCTCCGCTTTGAAAATGAGATCAACACCCTAGCCCAAGGCATTGATGTCGCTGAGCACGCACAAACCGCCACGCTTAATACCGATAAAACCTTATCCGATCTATCAGAGACAATGGTGCAGTTTAAGACAAAGCTAATCCAAGCGGCAAATGACATACACTCCCCTGCCTCTCGTGAGGCTATCGCCAATGATATGGAGGCGTTGAAAAAGCATTTTCTAAGCCTAGCAAATACTTCTATCGGTGGGAATTTCATCTTTGGCGGGAGTAGAGTCGATCACCCGCCATTTGATGAAGATGGCAACTACCACGGCAATGATGAAAAGCTCAATGTCCTAGTAAGCTCGCATAATCTTGTGCCATATAATGTAACAGGGCAGGAGCTGTTTTTTGGCAGGGATAGTGATAAGCAGCGTATCATCACCACAAACCTAAAAATGCTTAATCAATCCAAGCTGCACCCGGGCATTATGGATAGCTCAAACCGCAGCAATCTCTCCCAAGAAGTCTATATCAAAGCCAGCGATACTTTGCGCGATTTGATCGGCGATGATGATAGCGACCCTAGCAATGATGTGCCGGAGTATTTTTATCTGCGGGGTGTGCGATCTGATGGCTCGGTGTTTAAGTCTAAATTTGCCTTGGATAAAGGATTTTCTAATGATGCGCGAGCGACAAAGGTGCAGGACTTGCTTGATCGCATTGGCAAGGAGTTTGGCAATACGGCGTTAAATAAAGTCGTAGAAGTTACACTTAATCAATGGGGGCAAATAGAGATCAAAGACTTAGAGCCCGGTAAATCAGGGATAGATTTTCATATGATTTCAAGCGATATGAATGTCGATAATATTGATGATTTGATCACTAATGGAGCGCGCGTTACAGCCTATAATCAAAGTGCGTTTTTGACAGATAGGGTGGTATCTACCATCGTTGGCGTAACGGACAAAAGCGACTTCCGCAAAGTAGAGCTGCCTACGGCTTTCATCACTAGGGATAACAAAGCCGCAGAAATGACTACAAAGCTTGAAGATCTCTTCCCTCCTAATGTCTCGACACTGCTTATTAGCGGGACCCGTCCAAATACGCCAGATGGCAAGATAAACACAGGAGAAGATCAAGAGCCGCTAGATTTCTTGCGCTTTGATATTAAGGGGGCTACTGCTAGGGATCTTGCCCAAGCGATTAAAGAGCATTTTGGCGGTAATATTGATGTAACAATCACCAAGGGGCGTTTGATTGTGATTGATAATAATGTCGCAAATCAAGCGCACGACTTCCAAGATCCGCCCTTTAATGGTGAGCACGGATTCTCGATCGCTTTGACAACACTTGATGAATTTGGCGCACAAACTGATGGTGTGCCGACAGATTATGGCAATGAATATGATAGGACATTTTTTCAAGTAGAGGGCTCAAAGCTTACTTCTAGTCTCTCGCAAGTGCTGGCAAATGGCAGTGGCTATGCAAATGGCGAGACAAAACTTAGCGATGTGGTGGGGGCGAGCATTGAGGGACAAAGCTATGTGCTAAAAGTCAATGATATGAATGGTGTGCAGATAGAAGCGCGCATTGTCTTTGATGAAGCTGGGGCATATATGCTGCTGCCAAATGTCGCAGAAGATGGGCAAGACTACACGATCCCGCTTTTTAACCCTATCGATGAGCCGCCCGGAGTGAGCATTACTAAGCCTGATGATGTAACATATCGCCAGCTTATGGATGCGCTAAGTATCGCACTAAATTATAGCAACCAAGATCATAATTCTTATAAAGCAGTAGAGCCACCAAAGGGCGGTGTCGTGCAAGCGACCAAAGATGCGTATGTCCAGCTACTTACTGATGCAAAGGGAATGTTTGATGTGGCAATGACCCCAGATGGTAGAATCCAGATCCAAGACAAAATGCGCTCTGTTACGCGAATGAATGTGATGTTTTATGATGCAAGTAGCAATGATTTTTCACACGATACATTACAGCGCAATACAAATTCTCTGCGCTTAAATGCCAATAATGCGCTTGTGATTGATACACCAGAAATTAACTTTTTTAAAGAAATTGATGACATTATCGAAGCAGTGAGAAAGGGCGTGTATCGCGCAGGGGCAAAGGATTCGTATGGGGCTATTATGCGTAATAAAGGCGTGCAAAATGGCATAACGGCATTTGACCACCTAAGCGATCATATAGAAAAAATCATCGCGCTCAATGGCTCACACGGCAAGACTTTTGAAAATGTCATACGCCGCCACGAGATTTTAAAAACACAGATTGAAGGGCTTAAAGGACAAAATATCGGCACGGATATTGCAGATACTTATAATAAATTTTCTAATATCACGACAAACCTAAATGCTGTGATGAACTCTACAAGTAGGATCAACCAAATGTCGCTTGTCAATTATCTCTAGGGACTTGACATCTAGGCTGGATTCTAGTCTTTATTGTGTTTATCTTTTATTGCTTGTGGGATTTGTTGGGGATTGTTGTATGAAGTGATAGATTAACACCTTATCGCTAGGGGGGAGCGATAAGATGATAAGGAGTTAAATAAACAAAAAGGAGAGCAACGCATAAAAACTAAGATAATGTAAAAGACACTCTCAAAATGCGTTAGCCGGATATGCCATCCGGCTGGGTGGAATTATGAAATATAAAAGTAAATATTTACATAATTTTTACAAAAATTTTCGTTGTAACCACTTTAGGGTAGAATCTTGTTTCGCGCAATTCTCAATCAAAACCCCTAGTCATCACATCTAGTTATGAAGCGTGGTAGCTAGATTCTACTACCACTTCACTACCACCTCTTGCCCCACGCATAGGCGATAATTGCATCAAACAGCCTATCCCCCAAAAGGCGTTTAGCATAGAGCATAGGGCGTGCCATAAAGCCTACAAGATAGCGTGTTTTAGGGATTTTGGCAGAGATGGCTTGATAGATGGTGCGTGCGATGAGACTAGGGCTAGAGAGTGAAGAGCCTTGATAAGTTTGCTCCAACGCCCTAGCATAATGCTCACATTGCTGCTTATACGCGCCACTCTCGCTAATCTCTCGCAAATGCCTTGCAGCAATGATCCCCCAATCAGTCTTAATCCCGCCGGGCTCAATGATGATGACTGCAATGCCAAAGGGCTTTAGCTCTAATCGCAAGCTATCGCATAGCCCCTCAAGGGCAAACTTGCTTGCGTGATACCACCCACCAAAGGGTGTCCATACCTTGCCAGCTATGGAGCTTACGGCGATAATTTTGCCAGCCCCCTTTGCTCGCATACTAGGGGCGATTAGCTGCACCAAGTGCGCAAAGGCAAAGAGATTAACTTCTAGCTGTGCTTTAGCGGATTCTAGCGGCGTATCCTCCACCGCGCCGTAGAATCCATACCCAGCATTGCTAATCAAAATATCAATACCGCCCTCTTTTTGCATAACGGATTCTACGCATAATCTAATGGACTCTTCTTGTAGCAGATCGATAAACACCACGCAAATCCCCATATCCTGCAAATCTTGCATACACTCTATGCGTCTAGCAGCGGCATAGACTTTGTAGCCTGCATTATGGAGTATCACCGCTGTCTCTTTGCCGATCCCGCTACTTGCTCCTGTGAGAAATACGACTTGTTGCTGCGCCATTGTGATCCTTGGGGTAAGAGATAGAATCTATGTGTTTGGATTTTGCATAAGCTCGCTTTGTGGCAGCGCAAACACCGCCTTTAGCATTATTAGAGCTTCTTCAAAGCTCACGCTATCATCTTCTGCTTGCTTTAAAAACTCTTCCATAACAGGCTTGATCGCCAGCGCGTAGTCAAGCTCGGGATCACTGCCGTGCTGGTAGGAGCCTATGCGTAGGAGAATCTCATTGTCCTTTAGCAGCGCGTAGTAGCGGCGGAATTTCTGTATCAGCTCCCTATGTTCTTTGGTGATGATGTCATTGCTCACGCGCGAAGCAGAGGCTAAGATATTGATAGGCGGATAAATCCCAAAATCTGTCAAAGCTCGCTCTAAAATGATATGCCCATCAAGGATTGAGCGAGCTTGATCAGCGATAGGGTCGCTTAAGTCATCGCCTTCTACAAGCACGGTGAAAAATGCCGTGATAGAGCCTTTGCCCTCTTCTTTGCCTGCGCGCTCCATAAGCTGGGGCATAAGCGTTAGCACTGATGGCGGATAGCCCTTGCTTGTAGGTGGCTCGCCTAGGGCTAGCCCAATCTCTCGCTGCGCCATAGCAAAGCGCGTAACAGAATCCATAATAAACAGCACATCATTCCCCAAAGACTTAAAATACTCCGCCACTGCCATAGCACTAAATGCGCCATATTTGCGCATAAGCGGTGAGTCATCGCTTGTGGCTACGATTAGCACAGTGCTGCTAAGATCGCCGCCTAGGGACTTGTGGATAAACTCCGGCACCTCTCGCCCCCTTTCACCAATAAGAGCGATGACTTTTATAGGAGCTTTGCAGCCTTTGACAATCATTCCCATAAGGGTGGATTTCCCCACGCCAGATCCGGCAAAAATCCCAAGCTTCTGCCCCTTGCCGCAAGTAAGCAGTCCATTGATTGAGCGCACACCTACATCAAAGATCTCATCGATAATACCGCGCTTTAGTGCGCGAATGGGCGGCGTGATGATAGGCAAATGCGTGGATTCTAGCAGTGGGGGCTTGTCATCAATGGGCGTGCCAAGTGGGTCAAACACGCGCCCAAGCATAGATTCTGCCATAGGGAAAGTTAAGCCATTTTTCTCAATCATCACAATATCATTGATCCCAAAATGCTCCACGAAAGAAAAGGGATTAAACCCGAAGCTCTGCCCATCGCTTAGCGTAACAATCCCTAGCGATTGACTAGAATCCTTGTGCGTGATTTTTACAATATCGCCAACTGATGGGCTAATGCCCTTGGCATAGATGATTGTGGGTGTGATCTTGGAGATGACACCATATTGTGGCGAGAGATTTGGGCGCGAGGCGAGTTTGTGTTTAAGCACACGGAGCGACATTACATTCCTTAAGAAGTCAAATCGTGTAATTTTATAATGTTTTTTGATATTTTTGGCTAAAATGCCCAGATTTACTCACATTTCAAGGATATGGTATGAATCTTCAAACAAGCAAAACCAACACCGCCAATGCGATCGCAAAAGGCAAAATCGCGCTTCAAGATCTTGAGAAGAAGCTAGAATCTATCGCGCAAAAAGCAAGCAAGACACTTAAAATCGCTGGGTTTAGACCCGGCAAAGTGCCTGTGCAAGTTGTCAAATCTCGCTACAAAGATTCCTTAGAAAAAGACGCGCAAAAAGAGCTTGTGCAAGATATGCTATCAAATGCACTCAAAGAATTGCAGCTCACTCCCCAGCAGCTCATCGGCGATCCTATTATCACGAAGTTTGATAAAGGGGCAGAGGCAATTGAGGTGGAGATTGCTATTTCATTGATTCCAGAATTTAGCCTAGAAGCCCTAGAATCCAAAATCCCCACGCCCAAAATCCCCACGCCAGAGAAAAAAGACATACAAGAGCGACTTGATATGATGGCACAATCACAAGGTGAGCTAGTAGAATCCAAAGATAAAGCAGTCAAAAAAGATCATATTGTCAATATTGACTTTGAAGGCTTTGTTGATGGCGTAGCTTTTGAGGGTGGCAAGGCAGAAGGCTTTGATCTCACGATTGGCAGCGGGCAGTTTATCCCCGGCTTTGAAGATGCGCTTATAGGTGTCAAAAATGGCGAAGAAAAGAGCATTGAGGTCAATTTCCCGGAGAATTATCACTCAAGTGCGCTAGCAGGCAAACTCGCGACTTTCAAGGTCAAGATCAATAAAATCCAAGAGCGCGTAAAATGCGCGATTGATGATGTGCTTGCGACAAAGATTCTAGGCAGAGATGATGCGACGCTTGCAGAGCTAGAATCTCGTATGAAAGATGAACTTGCCCTAGAGATGAAAAACCGCCACTACAATGATGAAATGAAGCAAAAATGTCTTGAAGCCCTTGATAGCGGCTTTAGCTTTGATTTGCCCGATGCTATTGTCGAGCAAGAAATGGATGTGCTATTCCGCAATGCGCTCTCCACAATCGCGCCAGATGAGCTAAAAGATTATCAGCAAGATGTGCAAAAAGCCAAAGATAAGCGCGAGAGCTTCCGTGATGAGGCGTGCAAGAGTGTGAAGATTACTTTCATTGTCGATGCTATCGCTAAGGCAAAGGGCATTACTATCAATGACAATGAAGTAGTGCAGGCTATTTACTATGAATCAATGATGCAAGGTCAAAATCCAAAAGAGGTGCTTGAATACTATCGAGAAAATGGGCTGATCCCTGCAGTAAAAATGGCAATGATAGAAGATCGCGTGCTACATCATCTGCTTGATGAAAAAGCCGGCTTGCTCGATAAAAAAGCAAAGGCTACAAAAGTGGATTCTAGCCAAGCGGACTCCAAAAAGGCGGATTCTACAAAAGTGGATTCTAGTGCTAATGAAGGCAAAAGCCCTGCCAAAGCCACCAAACCCAAAACAACCAAAAAAACTCCAAAGGCTTAATGCGATGAACTATATTCCTTATGTGATTGAAAAAACAGGGCGCAGTGAGCGAAGCTATGACATCTACTCAAGGCTACTTAAAGATCGCGTGATTTTGCTAAGTGGGGAGATCAACGATATGGTAGCAAGCTCCATTGTTGCCCAGCTATTGTTTCTTGAAGCAGAAGATCCAGAAAAAGACATCAATCTCTACATCAACTCCCCTGGTGGCGTGATCACAAGTGCGTTTAGTATCTATGACACTATGCAATATATCCGCCCAGATATTTGCACGATTTGCATAGGGCAGGCTGCGAGTGCTGGGGCGTTTTTGCTTAGTTGCGGGGCTAAGGGCAAGCGATATTCTCTGCCAAATTCTCGCATTATGATTCATCAGCCTCTTGGTGGTGCGCAAGGACAAGCCACAGATATAGAGATCCAAGCCAAAGAGATTTTACGACTTAAGTCAGTGCTTAATGAAATTATGGCTAGCAACACTGGGCAAACACTGAAAAAAATCGCCCAAGATACAGAAAGAGACTTTTTTATGAGTGCTAAAGAAGCTAAGGATTATGGACTAATCGATAAGGTTTTGACAAAAAGCATTAAATAGATCACATAAGCAAGGAAGACAATGGAGAAAAATCAAGAAAAAGCCTCTGATATAGGCTCTAATCCTTTCTTATCGGGGATCAATCCGGATGTGCATTCTGATATTGCGCCGGGATCTGGAGAAAGTGGTGATTTCATAGAGGTGGTAAATCGCCTTTCAGAGACCACTATCCATACCCTTCAAGCAGAATCCTTGCCTTGCCTACCTTCAAACTACCGCTTATATTTTGAGAAGTTTTTGCAAAAAGAGCCGCCAGCCATTAGGGAGAAAATCCGCACTATTATGCGTATGCAATCAGATTTAGAAAATCGCGCACTTGTGTTTGAGAAATCCGTAGGCGAGAGCTTGCGCATTATTAAGCAGGTGCTTGGCTGTATGTCTGTCGTGTATCAAAATTTCTTAATCGCTGAAAATGTAGTAAAGCAATATTCCAAAGATGTGGAGCAAGCAGATAATAAGCTCACTATGCGCAATGTGATGGACTTTTTTATCCGCGATATGACGAAAGTTACAAAGATCACTTCCAAGCAGCTTGATCAAATCCGCGAGCTTTATGCAAAGACTGATAAAAACCTTAAGCAAATCAGCCAAAATTCTGTCTATGATCTCAATCTTGATGTGTATAATAAAAGCTACTTTACTGATGTTTTGCTTAAAGAGCAAAAGCTCTGTTTGGAGTTTAATCACTCTTCAGTATTGATCTACATTACTCTGTCTCAAGATTTATCTCATCAGGTTGGGCAGGATTCTCCTGTTTTTACCATTCTTCTAAAAACTATGGCGAAATTTTTGCAAAAACACATACAAACTAGCGATTTTATCGCATATATGGGTGATGGTGTGTTTGGGATCTTGCTAAAGTATTCGGACTTGATTGAAGCCCAAGAGCTTTGTGTGTTTCTCTACCAATCAGCCCAGACAACTGATGTGTTTGTAGGGGATATGAATCTGCAACTTGATGTAACCTCAAGTATCGCAAAAATTATGCCAGAACGCTCTATTGAAGAGACACAAAGCGCGTGCCTTTCGACATTAAAAATCGCGCTTGATGAAAAGCGACATTGCAAAATCTATCAGCAGGATGATATCAATGGCGATTCTGCCGATAGTTAAATACCCAGACAAAAGGCTTAAGACAAAATCCCAAAAAGTTAGGGAATTTGATGAGGGTCTTCATACTTTGCTTGATGATATGTATGAAACGATGATTGCTACAAATGGCATAGGGCTTGCGGCGATTCAGGTCAATAAGCCTATTTGTGCGCTTGTGATCACTCTGCCGCGCGAAGAAGATGGGCAGCAATATGAAGAAGATAGATTAGAGCTTATTAACCCCACTTTGCTAAAAACTCAAGGCATAGTAACCTACCAAGAAGGCTGCTTGTCTGTCCCGGGATTTTATGAAGAGATTGAGCGATTTGAGTCAGTAAGCATAGGGTATCAAGATCGATTTGGCGTGGAGAGAGTCTTGCAGGCAGATGGCTTGCTCGCCATAGCGGTGCAGCACGAGATGGATCATTTAGATGGTGTTTTGTTTGTCGATAGACTGCCAATATTACGGCGTAAAAAATTTGAAAAAGAATTAAAGAGAATCCAAAAAGAGCAGAAAAGTAAAACACAAGCAAGATAGCTAGCCACTAGGCTAAAAGTGGATTCTAGCGTGGGTAAATACGCTATAATCGCAGCATATTCATCATTATAAAGGATTTATTATGTGGCTCAATCACCAACTTAGCGCAGACTTTCATAAAGAATATGCCATCGAAGAAAAAACCCTTGATGTGCGAAGTGATCATATTTTAGAAATTTTTAAAAGCAAAAAATTTGGGCAAATTGCTCTTATCGATGAGCGCGAGCTATTGCTTGAATGCCATTTGGGCTATGTGAGTGAGTTTATCGCACATATTGGGGCTTGCTGCTTGCGGGTAAAAGCCCCAGAATCCCCGCAAGATCAAGCTCTCATACTTGGGGGGTTTAATCTCGAGCTTGCTTTTGAGCTACTTAAGCATAATATGCTTATACATTATATACAGAGTGATAGCAAGGTGCTAGATTCTCTTATAAGCTTTTTGCCGCATTTTCAAAGTGTGCGCGAGCATAGAGACTTTGGGCTGTATGCTAAAGCGATTGATCTGCCGCTAGGTAAATATCATCTAATCATTCACCAAGCCACCCCCAATGCCCACGAGCTTGATGGACTAAGCCGTATGCTGCATACAGATGGGGTATTTATCGCAAGGCTTCCGCATCCGTATTTGCAAGCAGATGAGTGCAAACAGATGTTAAGTAGCGTGAGTGCGCTATTTTCTATCACTATGCCGTTTGCTATGCCATTTTTTGGCGATGAGGTTTTTGTATTTGCTTCTAAGGCTACGCATCCCTTGGCTGATTTGTGGCTGCAAAGGGCTGATATGCTTGATAATCTTAGCTTCTATAATGCTGATATTCATAATGCCGCTTTTGCTATGCCCACGCGTTTAGCAAGCACTTTGCAGCCGTGGGTCAAAAACTAGAAAAAGTGGATTCTAGCTCCCTAGAATCCACTTTTGCCAAGTCTCTCTACTTGCGCTATGGAGTCGCGCTGACAGGCGGTATAGCGTGTGGAAAAAGTAGCGTTAGTAGGCTTTTGCAAGCGCGTGGTTTTGAGATTATCTGTGCTGATAGTATCGCGCATTGTGTGCTTGAAGAATGTGCTGGCGTGCTTGTTGGCACCTTTGGCAAGGGTATTGTAGAATCTAATGGACCTACTACAATCAATCGCAAAGCCCTTGGGGAGATTGTCTTTAGCGATCCTGCAAAGCGCACTTTACTAGAATCCATAACTCACCCACGCATATACGCTCAAATCATCGCTAAAGCCCATATGCTAGAAGCGCGTAAAAAGTGGTATTTCCTTGATATACCATTGTTTTTTGAAAGTGGTGGGAGGGCGCGCTATGGTGTGGATATGGTGGTGTGTGTGGGTGCTAGAGAAGACTTGCAGCTTGCGCGCTTAATGCAAAGAAACACACTCACACTAGAGCAGGCAAAAGCTAGAATCCAATCACAAATGCCACTAGGGCAAAAGATCGCCCAAAGTGATATTGTCATAGACAATAGCAGCACGCTTCCCGCGCTAGAAGCAAAGGTGGATTCTATGCTGCGCGAGCTTGCAATGCGTATCAAGGCATAGGTTTTGCTTTAGCTTTGCTATTTATACCAAGGAGTATCAATGGCAAATGATTTAGACTTAAAAGCCCTAGGCTCACGCACGACTTATGAGCATAACTACGCGCCAAGCTTGCTAGAAGCAGTCCCAAATCCCCACCCAGATGTGGCGTATTTTGTCAAATTTAATTGCCCAGAGTTCACCTCTTTATGCCCGATCACAGGGCAGCCAGACTTTGCTACTATTTATATCAGCTATATCCCAGATACGCTCATTGTAGAATCCAAATCACTTAAGCTCTATCTCTTTAGCTTCCGCAATCACGGCGCATTCCACGAAGATTGTATGAACCTTATTTTGAAAGATTTAAACAAACTTTTAGGGCCGCATTATATAGAGGTGTGGGGGAAGTTTCTCCCAAGAGGTGGGCTAAGTATCGATCCGTATTGTAATTATGGCAAGGGACAATATCAGCAAATGGCACAAATGCGCCTAGCCAATCACGATCTCTACCCAGAGACAATTACTAATCGCTAGAATCTAGCACTTTGCTTTGCACGACCTTATGGATATAGAGTAGGAATCCAAATACCTAGAATCTAAAAAGTGATTTACTAAAGAGAAAAAAGAGAAAGCGATAGCGGGGTGTCCCGCTATCATAGGCTTAGAATACAAGTTTTGCAAATGCTATGGCATTGTGGTATTGTAGGTTGCCACCAAAGCCGTTATTGACATAGCCACCGCCTACATCAAGAGCTAAACCTTCTCTCATAAAGCCTAGCCCTAGGTCAAACACACGCACAGAAGCCACGGCAGAAAACTCACTATAATCGCCACCGGCATAGAGCACATCAAGCTTTACTCTCTCGTGTTCTACACCGCCAAAAGCATACCAAGTGCTTGTCCCTGCACCAAAGTGTCCGGCGTGAGATGGCATAAGGTAGCGACCATAGAATCGAGTGTTGTCGCTGATTGTTTTGATACCAGCATTATCGCCGACCATATACCAGCCACCACCGAGTTTGAAAATATCTTGGAATCGAAGCTCTTCTTCAAGCTGCACGAACATTGTGTTGCCATTCCAGCCATTTTGCCACATAAACTTACCAGAAGTGATAGATTTCACACCACTACCACCTAGCACAAGTGCCGCTCTAGTCCCTGCTTGAAGCACATTGCTTTGAGAGTAAGAGTCTAGGAAGTAATGCACAAAAGGATCGATTTGCGCGATACCAAAGTCAAGATTCGCACCACCAGCTATAATGTCTCGGCTACCGATGTCAAAGTTATTAAAGCTTGATGGGAATCTAGTGTATGCAGTAAGCTCACTTGCGATACGCCCTGGTAGCACACCAAATGTCGTGTAGTCATTTGCCCAAGTAACCCAAATGTTTGACTTGCCTAGGTTGTAGCTAAAGCCCACACCTTGTATATAGCTATTAAGCCAATCTGATCGCATAAAGCTACCATCAAATCGCCCTGCATAGAAATCAAATGAGCCGTTATAGCGGAAATACAAGTCGGATAGATCGATGTATTTATCGCCATATACATTATGTTTTGCGTAATTATCTGTCGCCCAAATTTGTGAGCCACCCCAGCCACCAACACCAAATCCAACGCTGTTAGATCCAATATCAATGCCTAGATGTCCAGTGAAGCCACCATAATTAACGCCGTCTTTGTTAAAATGCATATAATCGCCAAATTCTTGATTATACACTACACCTAAATGCCCAAATAGCTCTACATTTGCATTTGCACCTGTGGCAACTGCTGAAGCAAGAACAGCACTTATCAAAAGTTTGCTTTTCATCTTGTGTCCTTTGTTGTGAAGTTGAGCTTTGCTCACGGAAAGTATATCGACAAAACGCCTAATATTTTAATAGAAAAGTTAATGAGCCTTTGTCAATCGCCCTAAAATCCTTGATTTACATAGATTTTATTTGTGTGATGCGTCCTTGACTTGCTATTCAAGGTATGGCGGCTTTGCACAGAAATTATTAAGGTCTGCTATAATGCGTGCTTTTATTTTGGCTAAAGGGTGTATATGAGAAGATTATCAGTGCTTTGGTTGTGGATTCTAGCGGGGCTAAGCGGGGTGTTTGTCCTTTGTGCTTTGGCACTTTATGGCATACATCATTATGCAAAATCCCATAGCTATGAAGCGACAATAGAAGCGACTTTCACCTCTGCTACTGCCTCCCCCCCCCCATAGCCAGCACACAAACTAGGACCTATATCTATCGCGCTAAGCTCCGTTTCCCAAGCCATATATTTCGCTATCAAAGAGATTTTACACTTCTTACAGATCTATCTACACAGCTCATACTCAATGCACCCGATACACAGCTAATTAGCACAATCACGCTGGATAAAAACTATCTTGTCTTAGAGACAAAATCCCCCATATCGGCTATTTCTAGCACTTTGCATTATACAATCGCCATAGCACCCACACTATGGAAAAAGCTTTTGCTAGGCTATGGCTTTGTCGCAGGGCTATGTCTTTTGCTTAGCTTAGTATCTTATAAATACCACGCCTTGCAGATTCTAGCCAAGCGGTGGTATAGCAAGATCCCGGCACAAAGCTTTGCTGCAGTTACAAATTCTTTACATCAAAGCTCAAGCGTGTTTTGTGGTATTAGCTACAAAAGGTGGATTCTCATTGCGTGTGGTGTGGTATTTCTCATCGGCTTTGGCTTGCGCTGGTGGTATATGGGGCAAAAGATCCACTTGCACGGCGATGAGGTGTGGTCAGTAGCGATTAGCTCGCATTCTAAAGGGTGCTTATGGGGTGGGGAGTGTCGCGATGGGGTATATTATGGTAAAGAGATTAAAGAGCTAGAGCTATGGCATAATGCAAGCCCTATCTCCGCGCTTAAAGATATAGGGGATCTTTATCTCACAAATAATGGAGATTCCCATTCACACGCGAATTTGTATTATACGATTTTGCGTTTATGGCATATTGGCGTGCGCACAGGGGATTTGGGCTGGATTATCCAAAGGGGCGTGGGGGTAAATCTCCTGCTCTTTTATCCGCTTGCGTTTTTGTTTGGCTTTTTGCTTGGGCGGCAGCTGTTTGGCAGTAGTGTGCTTGTGTTGGCATTTGTATCTCTAGCTTTTCTTAATGGCGCAAGTATTTCTAATACGATGTTAATACGAGAATATGCCTTGCAGGAGTGCTTGTTTCTAGCGTTTGCTTGGATTATGGCGCGGCAATTTTGTCGCGCAAGTGTCTCTAGGGCAGAGATTATCTTAGGGGCTTTTGTGCTAGCTTGCTTCTTGCTTAGTGGGTATTTTGTCTTGCTATATGTGCTTATGCTTGGGGGGATTTTGGTGTTTTTATCGCTTGGTGCATCTGCCCAAAAAGCCAAAGCCTTGTTAGCTACTTTTGGGCTTGGTGTAGGCTTCACCTATGCGATGTATCCTATCTATCACAAGGGCTTCTTTGGTGGGCACGCTAGCTCTGCACTTGATAGGGCAGGTGGAGTAGGGACAAATCTTGCAGAATCTATGAATGCTTACGGGGAGATTCTAGGGCAAAATATTTTTACGCCCATTATTTTAGGGCTGTGTTGTGTGTCGCTTTTTGTGTGGTATAAAAATGCTCGCCTTATGCAAAATCTATGGAGCAAGGAGGTGTTTCTAGCGGTGCTTATGGGGGTCTTGGCTCTTGTTTTTGGGGTGGTGATTATGGCTGTGGCTCCGTGGAAGATCTTGCGCTTTGTCGTGGCTTCATTGCCATTGCTATGCTTGCTTCTTGTCGTTGTGCTTATGCCGATGCTTTTGCGCAGAAGTCTTGTAGCGTGTGTGGCTTGGGCTGGGATTATCCTAAGTCTTATGCTATATCATAAAGTAGGGTTTTTATCCTACCCAGAGGAAAAAGACAGAGCGTCTTTTGCCGTGTATCAAATGGAGCCTATACTTGATACAGAATTGCAAGGCGATAGGGCGATCCCTACGATTTATAGTCATATAAGCGATTATTCTTCTACAAGAGTGATTGCGTGGTTTAATGACTTGCGGCTTTATTATTTCATCAAGGATCCTTGGGAGGCGTTAGCAACGCTAACTTCACATAAACGCTGCTTTTTTATCACAGGCTTGCCTATTGAAGTGGTGCGGGATTATCTCGGGAGTGGTTTTCGTGTAGAACTAATGCAGCATACATTTGGGCTAAATCGCTACTATATAGAGCATACAGAGATACATTAGCCCAAAACCCTAGATAGAATCTAGGTCAAGCTTATTTGCTATGGGCTTCAAGCTGGATGCGCAGTGCGATTTCATCGCTTACAAGGGCATCTTTTGTATCCATACCGATTCCAAAGTCTTTGCGGTTTAGCTTGCCTTCAAGCTTGATGGCGATTGCAAGTTTGTTTTCTTTGCTCATTGGGTTTGTTACCGGACCTTTTATGCTCATATCAAATACAACAGGCTTTGTAATGCCGCGGATTGTTACATCTGCCGTAAGCTTTTTGCCCTTGATAGATTTCATCACAAGCGTGGCTTTGGGGAATTTCGCAGAATCAAAAAAATCAGGCGCATTTAGGTGCTTATCTCGTGAGTCATTTTTGGTATCAATGGAGGAGATAAGCACTTCACCACTAAGAGCTTTTAGGGTTTTGGTGCTCTCATCAAAATCCACCACACCGCTAAAGGTATTAAACGCGCCATCGACATCGCTGATCATCATATGCGTAACTTGAAAATTCACTGCAGAATGCGATACATCAACATCATATTGTGCTGCGCTACTTGCAGAGAGAGCTAGAGCCAAGATTGAGCTAACAAGTAGAGACTTTTTCATAAATGTCCTTCATTGTGGGATTGCACCAGATCTAAAGTCCGGTGCCGTAGATTCTAACGCGCAAATGTTAATACGCGCTAATTCTTTGTATAATTGTATTTTACTATAAGGAGTGGCAATGCTTTTAAGCATAGAAAGTAGCTGTGATGATAGCTCACTTGCTCTCACAGACATAGCAAGTGCCAAGCTTGTATTCCACCATAAAATTTCACAAGATAGTGCGCATAGTGTGTATGGTGGCGTTGTGCCAGAGATTGCCTCAAGACTGCATACAAAGGGACTGCCAGAGATTCTAGCTATACTAAAGGGCGAGCTAGGGGATTTTACGCGCCTTAAAGCAGTGGCGATCACCACAGAGCCGGGGCTGTCTGTGAGTCTTATTGAAGGGCTAATGATGGCAAAGCTTCTTGCTCTAAGCTTGCGTATCCCGCTTATTGCTATCAACCACCTAATCGGGCATTTTTACTCACTTTTTATCAATCAGTGCGAAGCTATTTTTCCTATGAGTGTGTTGCTTGTATCTGGCGGGCATACGCAGATTATGCAAGCACGCAGTGAAGAAGAGTTTTTGATCATCGCTCAAAGTCTAGATGATAGCTTTGGTGAAAGCTTTGATAAAGTCGCTAAAATGCTCTCCCTTGGCTATCCGGGCGGACCTATTATAGAATCCTATGCCTCCAAGCTATCGCCCACCACTAGAATCCACTCTCTCCCCCTCCCGCTAAAAGACAAGCACGGATTTAGCTTCTCTGGGCTTAAAAATGCCACGCGATTGCTCATAGAATCTCTATCAAGCCACGATCCTAGCAAAGTGGATTCTAGGCTAAAAGTGGATTCTAGTCTCAATGAGAGCGATAAAGCATTGGTGTGCGCATCGTTTCAAAAAGCTGCCATAGCTCATATTAGCAATCAAGTAGAAAAATATCTCAAGCATAAAAATAATGATGGTATCCGTGATTTTGCCATTGTAGGTGGGGCGAGTAGTAATGCAAGCTTGCGCGCTGAGATAGAGCGACTTTGCACGCGCTTTGGACTTAGACTGCATCTAGCACCGCTAGAGTTTTGCGCTGATAATGCTGCGATGATAGGGCGTGCTGCGATCCCAGAGTGGCAAAAGGGAATATTTGCAGACTCAATTGCTCAAGAAGTAAGCCCGCGTAGCACGACCAATTATCTTCACACTCTCTAATGGTTCTTGGGATTTTACACAAGAGTCATTGCCACACAATTGGCAATGTAATCATAGACTTAAATTTCTCATTTTTTAGGTATTTTTGCTTATAAATAGATTATAATTCACGCACAACCCTAGAATCTAGGGCGAACACACTTAAGGAGATTCAATGCAAGAAGACAAGATCATTGAAAGTTACACAGGTGTAACAAAGGAGAGAAAAAAGAGCAAAATGCCTGCTCGGCTAGATTTTTGGCAGAGTGCTACGGGGCTTTTCTTGGCATTATTTATGCTCGCGCATTTGCTGTTTGTATCTAGCATTTTGGTTAGCCAAGAGGCGATGTTTGCAGTAACGACATTCTTTGAAGGAAGTTTCATCTTTGGTGATGAGGGGCAGCCGTTTTTGGTGTCGATTGTGGCGGCTGTGGTGATTGTAGCCTTTGTCGCGCACGCATTTTTGGCATTGCGCAAGTTTCCTGTCAATTATCGTCAATTTATCGCGCTAAAAACGCATAAAAAGCTGATGAAACACGGCGATACGAGTTTGTGGGTGATCCAAGCTGCCACAGGGTTTGCGATGTTTTTCCTAGCGATGCCTCATCTTTTTACCAACCTTACCCAGCCTGAACACATAGGACCACTTGCATCATCATTCCGCTTTGTGCATCAAAACTATTGGCTTTTATATATATTTTTGCTTTTTGCTGTGGAGCTACACGGCTCGATTGGACTCTATCGTCTCTGTATCAAATGGGGTTGGTTTGAGAAGCTCGGCATACAAAATCTTCGCCGTGTTAAGTGGGCGTTATCGGTGTTTTGTATCGTGCTTGGGCTTTGCTCCTATGCTGCATATATCAAAATCGGTCAAGGGCTGGATTCTAGCAAGGGCATAGAGCATTATCGCGCAGTTGATGTAGCCACAAAAGGAAAAGGAGAGTAGATGAAAGTAGTATATTCAGATGCGTTAATTATCGGCGGCGGTTTGGCTGGGCTTCGCGCCTCTATTGCGACAAAGCAAAAGGGCTTAAGCACAATCGTGCTATCTCTTGTGCCTGTCAAGCGCAGCCACTCGGCAGCAGCACAAGGCGGTATGCAAGCAAGTCTTGGTAATTCAAAAATGAGCGATGGGGATAATGAAGACCTGCACTTTGCAGACACTGTTAAAGGAAGCGATTGGGGCTGTGATCAAAAGGTAGCTAGAATGTTTGTTACCACTGCGCCTAAGGCGATTAGAGAGCTTGCTTCGTGGGGAGTGGCTTGGACTAGAATCCAAAAAGGCGATCGCACCGCTGTCATTAACGCGCAAAAGACCACTATCACAGAAGAAGACTTCCGCCACGGCTATATCCACTCTCGCGACTTTGGTGGGACAAAAAAGTGGCGCACCTGCTACACCGCTGATGCCACGGGGCATTCTATGCTCTACGCTGTGGCAAATGAAGCCTATAAACACGGCGTAGATATACAAGACCGCAAAGAAGCCTTGCGCTTAATTCACAAAGATGGGATCTGCTATGGGGCTGTCGTGCGCGATCTCATCACAGGTGAGCTTATCGCCTATGTGGCAAAAGGCACGCTTATCGCCACAGGTGGCTATGGTAGGATCTACAAAAACACCACAAATGCCGTGATTTGCGAGGGTATTGGGCTTGCTATTGCAATGGAGACAGGAGTAGCAAAGCTTGGCAATATGGAAGCGGTGCAGTTCCACCCAACGCCACTTTTCCCTAGTGGGATCTTGCTCACAGAGGGCTGCCGCGGTGATGGCGGGATCTTGCGCGATGTCGATGGCTATCGCTTTATGCCTGATTATGAGCCGGAGAAAAAGGAGCTTGCAAGTCGCGATGTCGTCTCTCGCCGTATGATCCAAAGGATTAGAGAGGGCAAGGGCGTGAAGTCTGCGTATGGAGAGCATTTGTGGCTTGATATTTCAATCCTTGGGAGAGAGCATATCGAGCGCAACTTACGCGATGTGCAAGAGATCTGCCAAGTGTTTGCAGGGATTGACCCAGCGGAGAAATGGGCGCCTGTGAAGCCTATGCAGCACTACTCTATGGGCGGTATCCGCACAAATTATCAAGGACACACTGCACTTGCAGGGCTTTTTGCCGCTGGTGAAGCAGCGTGCTGGGATATGCACGGCTTTAACCGCTTAGGTGGAAACTCTGTGAGTGAAGCAGTGGTTAGCGGTATGATTATTGGGGATTATTTTGCGCAGCATTGTGAGCAAGCGAAAATGGACTTGCAAACTTCTGTGATTGAGCAGTTTGTCGCCAAAGAGCAAGCTTACCTAGAATCTCTTGTCAATAATAGCGGACACGAAAATGTCTATGAGCTTAAAAACGCGATGAAAGACATTATGGAAGAAGATGTGGGGATTTTCCGCGATGGCAAGGGGCTAGAAGATGCTGTTGCTCGTTTGGAAGAAATCTACAAACGAAGCAAAAACATCGGTATCAAAAACAAAAAGCTCCATAACAACCCCGAGCTAGAGGACGCCTATCGCGTGCCTAAAATGATCAAACTCGCCCTTTGTGTGGCTCTTGGTGCGCTTAATCGCACAGAATCTAGAGGCGCACATACGCGTGAAGACTATCCAAAACGCGATGATGAAAAATGGCTAAAGCGCACGCTTGCTTCGTGGGAGAGCGATACACAAACACTACCCACACTCTCCTATGAAGACCTAGATATTATGTCTATGGAGATCGCGCCCGGATTCCGTGGCTATGGGGCAAAGGGTATGATTATTGAAAATCCTCTCTCTGCCAAACGCCAAGCCGAGATTGATAAAATCACCCAAGAAGTGCAAGCTCGTGGCGGCGATCGCTATGAGCTACAACAGGCTCTTATGGACTTTGACTTACAGCCCAAGTATAAAGAAAAAAATCAACGACTAGGAGATAAATAATGGAAGCAAAAGGAAGAACACTTACTATTCGTGCTTTGAAGTTTGATCCGCATAGCGCAGTGTCAAAGCCACACTTTGCTGAGTATAAGATCGAAGAAACGGATTCTATGACGATTTTCATCGCGCTAAATCTTATCCGTGAAAATCAAGACCCAGATCTAAGCTTTGACTTTGTCTGCCGCGCTGGGATTTGCGGTAGCTGCTCGATGATGATCAATGGTCGCCCAAGGCTTGCCTGCCGCACGCTGACAAAAGACTTCCCCGATACTATCACGCTTATGCCTCTGCCTGCATTCAAGCTTATCAAGGATCTAAGTGTCAATACGGGCGAGTGGTTTGCTGGTATGACAAAGCGCGTGGAGAGCTGGGTGCATAGCAATGAGGAGACAGATATTTCCAAGCTTGAGAAGCCCATCGATCCGCAAGAAGCGCAAGATGTGTTTGAGCTAGATCGCTGCATTGAGTGTGGTTGCTGTATCGCAAGCTGTGCGACCAAGCTTATGCGCGAAGATTTTGTCGGTGCAGCTGGTATGAATAGAATCGTGCGCTTTATGATCGACTCCCACGATAAACGCAGTGATGAAGATTTCTACGAGCTAGTGGGCAATGATGATGGCGTGTTTGGCTGTATGAGTCTTATCGCCTGCCACGATACTTGTCCTAAAAATCTCCCCCTTCAAAGCAAAATCGCCTATTTGCGCCGTAAAATGGTAGCCGTAGGCGCGAAATAGGGATAAGGACAAAAGGCAAGCGATGGTTACTATCTACTTGTGCGGAGGACTTGGAAATCAAATGTTTCAATACGCCTTTGCCAAATTTCTAGAATCCAAAGGCTTTGCAGTGGCACTAGAGGCGACGCATTTCCTCCCAGAATCCAAAGAAGCCTTTGGGCTAGCCAACGCTTCCGCTGGAATCGGGGGGGGGGGGGCAAGATACGCGCGATCTAGAATTAGCGCATTTTGCTATCACACTGCCTATTTTGTCTAAGCCTGAGCTTTTTAGCCACTTTTATGGGTGCGATAGGTGGTTTTGGTTTTTTCGTATATATCATAAGTTTATGCGTATTGCGCCAAAGCCCCTTTACCAGATTCTACAAGCATTGCTGCCAAGCAATCGCAAATCCCACCCATATAAATCCACAATCACAGAAGCCAAATTAGGTGAAGCCATACCACTGCACTCTATCACAAGCGATACTCGCGTGTTTGGATACTATGGAAATCTCTCTTATATCAAGGGATTAGAAGAGATTTTGCGTAGAGACTTCACTTGTCCCCTAACGCCAGCAAACCGCAATCTACAAGCCCAAATACAAGCCACGCCTAATGCAACTTTTATCCACATTAGAAGAGGGGATTACTTGCGTTTGTGGCAATATCTTGAGCTAGGAAAGGCGTATTATGAATGCGCCATTACCCAAGTGCTTAAGGCTCTTGGTGGCGGGGTGCATTTTTTTATATTTAGCAATGATATTGCGTGGTGCAAGCAAGAGTTTTTAGGGCTATTAGATCGTGATGTGTATGCTGGATGTTCTTTTAGCTTTATTGATAATAATGACGAGAGCAATCCCACACAAGAGCTAATGCTTATGCGCAGTTGCCAGCACGCCATCACTGCTAATAGCACTTTTAGCTGGTGGGCTGCCTATCTTATAGAAAATCCCCATAAAATAGTCATAATGCCTAGCATACATTTGCTTGATGAGCCTGATTGCACGATCAATATAATGCCTGATGATTGGATCGTGCTAAATCCTACTTGGGGTAATCAAGTGTGCTAGTATCTAGGGGCTTATTGCCTATGGCACGAGTTGGATTCTAGGCTAGCTCATCAATCTGTTTTATTTTATTAAGAATTTGCTACAATGTTTTCTTACACCACATATATCAATGCGGCTTACTTTAATGCTTCTTTGAAATTTTATGGAGATATTATGACATCACAGAATCCATCGCTAGTTACTAGGCTTGCCATTTTTGCTATCGCTTCTACTACTGTGCTTGGTCCTACTATCATCGCGCCAAGTTTGCCTGAGCTTGAAGCGCATTTTGCCAGCACGCCACACGCGGATATGCTCTCTAAGCTTATTTTAACGCTGCCAGCACTATCGATTATGATTTTCTCACCTCTAGCCGGATTTGTCTATGCGGCATATAAAAGGCTTCCTGTCATCTTTGCTGCATTGTTGCTATGGAGTGTGGCGGGGGCAAGTGGCTTTATGCTAGATAATCTTTATGCCTTGCTTGTATCGCGCTTTTTCTTAGGGGTCGCCACGGCATTTTTAGCCACAGGTGTGGGCGTGCTTATAGGGGATTATTACAAAGGTAGGGCGAGAGAAAAGGTCCTTAGCACGCAGAATTTTGCTATGGCAATTGGCGGGGCGATATTTCTTGTAGGTGGAGGTGTGCTTGCAGAAATTAGCTGGAGATTTCCATTTCTTGCCTATCTGGGTGGGATTTTTATCCTGCTCTATGTTAAATTCGCACTCTTTGAGCCACGCGCTATCCCACAAGCCCCAAAGGTCTCACACGACTCTTTTGTGCAACGCCTGCGTGCTATGGGTGCTTGGCTGTATAAATTTGCCCCTGTGTATTTTCTAGGGTTTTTTGCGATGATGATGTTTAATGTCGTGCCTACGCAAATCCCATTTTTTATCTCCCATATCTTAGAAAAGCCCAATTCTCAAATCGGTATTTCTATGGCAAGCACAAGTTTGGCTATGGCGTTTTTCAGCCTAATGTATAACCGCGTGCGTGCGTTTCTTTCTATCAAACATATTGCATCTGCCGCGCTTATGCTTATAGGGACAGGGCTATTTATCATCGGCTTTTTTCACAACTATATTTCACTGCTTTTTGCGCTTATGTGCATAGGCGCAGGGCTTGGGCTAATGCTTATCAATAATAGCTCGTGGCTCTATATGCTAGCAAGTGATAGTGAGCGTCCTAAAGCGTATGGATTTTTGGCGAGCTTTTTGTTTATGGGGCAGTTTTGCTCGCCTTTTCTCACCCAGCCTGTTGTTAAAGCCTTTGGGCTTATTGAGATGTTTGTGATTATGGGCTTTGTGCTGTATGGACTAGCGGCTGTATTTTTCTTTTACAAAGGTGCTAGCTTAAGGTCGTGATCTTGACATTTTTTATAGCCTTTAGCTATAATCTGCGTTTCTAAAATGTTTGGGTATCGAGTAATCGGGGCGTAGCTCAGTCTGGTTAGAGTACTTGGTTTGGGACCAAGGGGTCGAAGGTTCGAATCCTTTCGCCCCGACCATTTTGGGAAGCTTATTTTTCTTCTTTTTGATATTTTCTTATGGTGGGTGTAGCTCAGTTGGTTAGAGCATCAGTTTGTGGCACTGAGGGTCGTGGGTTCGAGCCCCATCATCCACCCCATACTTTGTGCGTTCGTAGCTCAATTGGATAGAGCACCAGACTTCGGATCTGGGGGTTAGGGGTTCGACTCCCTTCGGGCGCACCACCTAGCCTGCGCCCATAGCTCAGCTGGATAGAGCAACGGCCTTCTAAGCCGTAGGTCAGAGGTTCGAATCCTCTTGGGTGCGCCAGCTTGATTTTGGCGGTTTGATTCTAGCTAATTCACTCTAAAGATTCTCTATGTCAAATGTATCAAAGCCCACTGCAAGCCAGCCTACCACCACTTCATCTAATAACCATAATCTTCCGTGCCAGCCAGCTACTCAAGGAGACACCATTGTTGTTATCCACGCCGATAGTGTGAATGGATTGGGGGATAATGTGATTATCCTTGATGCGCTTTTAGCGATGAAGAGGATCTATCGCGCATCTTTGGTGGTGTTTGCACGCGATGTTTTGCAAGAGCTGCTTAAAGGGCTTGATTTTGTCGATGAGTTTTGTCTGCTTGAAGGCAGCTTGACTACTGCTATCAATAGAGAAAGGATCAATGCCTACCAGCCTAGGTATTTGCTCTCGCTTAGTTGCAAGGCGTGGCAGCTGCGATTTTTTGCCTCTACAAATGCACGCACCATTATCACAAGGGCAAAGCTTGCAAATATTTTGCGCCCAAGATTTTCGCCTGTAATGCTCCTAGATTCTAGCATTACACACAGGGAAATGTTTTTGTTGCTAGCGCGTAAGATTGACAAGGTGCGATTTGATTCAAAGATTGATTCTATCGATTTTGTGGATTCTAGGGTAAAAGCAAGTGATAAAGACTCCGTGATAGCCTTTCTTGCACAAAGCTTAAAGCGTTTTTCTCGCGATGATTTTAATCACAATGCCAATCTACAAGCAAAAATCGCTTTCACTAAAGCCCATCGCAAAGCCATCAAGCTAGATCCTTGTGATCCTGTGCTAGATCCTTGCGCCCTAAGTCTAAGCAGCTCGCAAACGCCGCTTTTCTTGGTCTGTGTAAATCCCTTTAGCATAATGGCTTCACACACGCTCCACCTTGAGAGCTATCTCACACTTATTGACAAAATCGCTGCTTTGCCTAATTGTATCCCTTGTATTTGCACCTATGGCAAGACACACGCACTGCTAGAAAAAGCCCTGCAAGACTACAGCTCCACGCACTCTTGCACCCTGCAAGATCGCTGTATCATCTACCACAATCAAGGCGATCTCCACAATCTCGCAGCATTTTTGGAGTCGATGAGCTGTATCATCACGCCTAGCACAGGGGCATTGCATTTAGCAGAAAATCTTTTCACCCCAAGTATCGCCCTAGTCTCTCTCAAGGATACGAAGCGTTGGGGCAGCCAAGACAAACGCTATTGCATTATAAAAGAGCCTTTAGCCCATATCACTAAATCCCAAGAATCTGCCATCATAGAATCCACTTTTGCAATGCTTCAATCCCTACTGCCACGATAAGCAAAATCGCGTGCCCTTGCCCACTTCACTCTCCACGCTAATAGTTATCCCATAGCGCGTGGCGATTTCTTTCACAAGGCATAGCCCTATGCCAAAGCCACCTTGACTCTCGTGGTAGCGCGTGTAGCGCGTGAAAATCTGCTCTATCTGGCTAGATTCTAGCCCGTAGCCGCTATCAGTGATGATGAGTGTAAAAGTGGATTCTAGCTTACAGAGCTTTATACTAATGCTGCCGCCCTTTGTGTTGTATTTCATCGCATTACTTAGGAGATTATCAAGCAAAATGACAATTTCATCATAGTTTGCGTATAAAAAGGCTGGGGCTAGATCTTTGATGATTGTAAGGGATTTTTGCGCAAAAAGTGCGCTGAAATACTCTAGCCTTCGCTCTACAAGCCCTTGCATATCGATTTGTTGTAGCACGCCCTTGCCTTGATAGAAGTTTAGGAAAATAAGATTCTGGTAGAGGTGGTTGAGATTTTGGGCAGAGAGCTTGATATGCTGGAGTTTGGTGAGATTGCTTTCACTAAGATTGCTAGTATCAAAGGTCTGCACGCTCATTAGAATCACACTAAGAGGGGTGTTGATCTCGTGCGTGGAGTCTTTGATGAAGCGTTCTAGGGCTTGGATTTTTTCTCGTATGGGTGTGAGGGCTAGGCGCGTAAGATAGTAGGCGATTATCCCCATAAGCACGATAGCAATGGCAAAATAGAGCAAGATCTCTACCTTTAGCTTGCGCACTTCTTTGGGTATATCAATAAATGCTAGGTCTAGCTGTGTGGGAGGGTGTGAGAAAAATGGCAAGGGCAGGGTATCATCGATATTGTAGCCTTGCAAAATCACGCGGATATGCAGGCTATCGACATAGTGGAAGATCTTTTTTGGGAGTTTTTGACTAGGTGGCGGGATATGTCGCAAAAATCTATGATCGACAAAGAGCTTCTCCCCCACGCGCGCAATCGGCTCTTTTGCAATGCGTTGCGTGATTGTGGAGAGATCATCATCTATGGTGCTAAGTAGGATCACTCCACTAGAATCCACTAGGGCAAATGGCGTATCTATCGCGCTTTGTAGCTCATTTTTAGCTTTTTGCACATTGTTATGCTCATAGAGGATCGTGGCGATTTTCATAAAGTCATCGCGCATTTGTGCTACTTGGCTGGCTTTGAGATTTTGCAAGCCTTTGTGATACATCACAGAGCATATCACGCCAAGTAGCACGATACTTGTGCCAAGGTAAAGAGCTAGGATATATACAATGCTTTTATGAAACTTCGCGCTTTTAGACATTGTGGAGCGCATTTTATGCCTTGTAGCAGTAGCCGCAAAATCGCTGCGTGATAATGCTCTCTTTCCCCAAAATCTTGCGCAGATTTTTCACATACACGCGCAGAGCCATACTTGTAGGGGTCTCATCATAGCTCCATACGCGCTCAAATATCTCATCTTGAGAGACAAACTGCCCTCTTTTTTGCACAAGCAGGGCTAAAAGCTCGCGCTCTTTGTTTGTCAGCGCGATTAGCTCGCCTTGTGGGGAGTAGAGCGTCTTTTGTATGCAGTCAAAGCGCACGCCGTTATGCAGCGTGATTGTGGGAGAGTCTTGGTGGTAAAATGGTCGCTTTAGCAAGGAGTTGATACGCAGCAGCAGCTCTTCTACATCAAAAGGCTTGCGGATATAATCATCACAGCCAGACTCAAAGCCCTCTTTGACATCGCTAGCTTGGGCGAGAGAAGTGAGCATAATCGCAGGGCTAGTTTTGCCAGCTTCGCGTAGATAGCGCAGGAGAGTAAAGCCATTAGATTCTAGGCTAGAATCCACTTTTTGCACATCACCGCTTGGGAGTTTCACATCAAAGATATAGAGGTCAAAATGCTCTTCATATCCCACCTCCATAGCACTTTGCACATCTTCGCACAAGCACACGCTAAAGCCCTTCTCCTGTAAGATAGAAGTAAGCATACTAGAGAGCAGCACATCATCTTCTACAAGCAGGAGTTTTGCTGCCATTGTGCTATTTGTCCTTTTTGGGCTTATCTTTATGATTGTGGCATTTTGACTCTTTGCGTTTGGACTCTTTTAGCCTCTCGCAGTCGGCGTGGATTTTCAGCCCCGCTTCTCTAATCTCCTTGCCACTCATAGAATCTGTCTTTTTCTGCATAGCTTTGCACACTTCTACTGCGCGGCTTTGTCGCTGCTCTTTAGATAGCTTATCGTGCGCGGCTTTGCGTGCTTGGTGGATAGCGTCTCTAAATGCTTTCGCCTGTGGCTCATCTTTTGCCTTTAGTCGCTTATGCACTTCCATTACAAACTCTGGCTCATCTTGCGCGCTTAGGCTTGCGACTTTCTTCACCAACGCTTCATCGCTAAGCTTGCTAAAATCCGCGCCAAAGCTTATGCTAAATCCACACGCCACAACACTTGTCGCTACGATAACTGATCGCAATGTGTTCATTTCTAATCCTTTAAAGTGGTGTAGTTTATAGAAAAATCCATAAACGCTGCAAGTATAGACAAGAAAGATAAAGCCAATGTGAGATTCTAGGGCGGGCTTGTGGGCTACGGATTTTGCGGCGCGGGCTTGCTCATCATCGACTAGATAAATGCCTTGAAAGCCCCAATCTAGCACCACAATCTTAGAGTCCCAATGGCTAAAGTGTAAAAAGTGGATTCTAGTATATCTGCTAGCAAATCCCACGCAAATCGGCTACAATCGCAGGATAACTTCTCTTTATAAGGATCGTGTGGATATGGCTTATAGCACAGAATCTAATGCGCTTATTTCACTGCTAGAGCAAGTTGCTATGCCAAGGCGTATTTTGCTTTGTGTAAGTGGCTCTATCGCAGCCTATAAGGCTCTAGATCTAGCGAGCTTGCTTACTAAGCTTGGGGTGAAAGTGGCGGTGGTGATGAGCGAGAGCGCGCTGAAATTTATCACGCCTCTAAGCTTTGAGGCAATCACACATACCAAGGTCTTGCACCAAGGTAGTGAGGATTGGAGTATGCACACAGAGCCTAGGCAAAAGGTGGATTCTAGCGATGAGCCTACTCTAGCTTGCAATCACATCGCCTATGCGCAGTGGGCAGAGCTATGTATCCTAGCCCCCGCTACTGCTAGCAGCATAGCCAAGCTAGCACACGGCATAGCAGATACACTGCTTATCCAAACCTTGCTTGCCACAAATGCGCCAATCATCTGTGCCCCTGCTATGAATACCCAAATGCTTCGCGCCACGCCCACTGCTGCTAATCTCACCGCTCTAGCCGCACAAGGTGTGCAGATCGTTGCGCCAAAGTGTGCGCGGCTAGCGTGCGGGACAACAGGAGATGGCGCGCTAGCGGATATGAGTCAAATCATCTTTGCTATGCTTAAAGCAAGCAAGCAAGATGGATTCTGGCAGGATAGGGAGGTGTGTATCACCGGTGGAGGCTCAAGTGCTATGCTTGATCCTGTGCGTGCGATCACCAACCACTCTAGCGGCTTGCAAGCAAGTGCGCTTGCTATCGCGCTTTATAGTCTTGGGGCGCGTGTTAGTCTCATTAGCTCTAATTTCCCCACGCCGCTGCCTAGCGAGATTAGCACGCTAGAGGTGCGCACAAATAGCGACTACAAGCTTGCTCTCCTAGATATAGCACAGCAAGCTAGAGACAAGCATAAAGACACAGATTCTCGTGTGATACTCTTTATGGCGGCGGCTTTGGCGGATTTCGCGCCTAAGCAGAGTGCTACAAGCAAGATCAAAAAGTCCCAAACCACGCAGCTGCACATCACCCTAGAATCCACCCAAGACATACTAGCAAGCTTAGATTCTAGCGACTTTGTCAAAGTGGGCTTTAAGGCAGAAGACTCGCTTGAAGCAGGGCTTGCTAATGCTAGGGCTATGCTTTTGCCCATTGCGCGTGGAGGCAAGGATTGTGAGATAGTGTGCTTAAACACCCTAGAATCCAACCCTTTTGGCGCAGCGCATAATCGCTTTATCTTGCTAAATCGCCAGAATCTAGACTCTAGTGCTATGACACATCTGCCCCATAGCAGCAAGCTTGCTTTAAGCTATGAGATCGCTCGCTTTGTCCAAGAGAGCCTAGTAGCCAAATAGGTGTGCTATGCTCCATAAACTTAGCCAAATCGATAAGCTAGCAGGCAGCAAGGTGGATTCTAAGCTAGAATCCAAAGGCATTAAGCATTTTAATGCCAATCTCCCTGTGCTGCTAAAAGTCCTAGCCAAATCTCAAGGCAACTCCTATCTCCTAAAGCTTGGCAATACCACCTTGCAGACTACTGCGCACACAAAGCTTGAAATAGGCAGAAGCTACTATGCAAATATGCAGCGCAATCACGCAGGGCAGATTGTGATAAGCAATCTCGTGCAAAAGCCCCAGATTGACACACTGCTAAAAAACGCCCCCCTAAAGCTCCAAGCAAATGACTTGCGCCTGCTCTCCAGCAACCCACAGGCATTCACACAGGAGTTAAAAGATTTTCTACTCACCCAGCTTGCTAGTGCGCATAAAGATGACTTCAAAGAGCTAGCCACCCTAGCCCTGTCTCTTACGCAAGGTGTCATATCGCTTGTTGTTAGTCAAGATGGCGCAGATCATCTAGTCCAGCTTGCTCCAAGACCCAAGCGCAACCGCCTTGAATTTTATGCGATTTTCCCGCATTTAGGACCAATTAGCGGCTATATCTGGCAAGAATCTAGCCCAGCAGAATCTAGCCAGCAAGGCACTGCTAAGAGCCAGAGAGTTTGTGCGTATTTTGCTGTGATGAATACGCGCGTAAAAGAGCTTTTAGAAGAGCATAGCGATGAGCTTGGGCTTGATAGTATGCAAGTAGCTAGCGATAAGTCGCCTAAGGAGTTATTCCCCCTTTCTTTGTCGCTTGTGGATATGCACACCTAGAATCCATTTTTGGACAATACCCCTAACGAGCAAAACACAAAAAAGTGGATTCTAGTCCGCAAGCTTTTTTCTCTCACTTGCGAGCCGCTGCGAAGTAGCGGCGTGGTGATCCATAGCTTACTAGAATCCACTTTTTTACCACACGCCCTAGAATCCGCTTTCGCGGATTTATGGATCGCCACGACTTCCTTGCGGAAGTCTCGCGATGACGAGATGGGGAGATAGGGAGAGTGGGTTGCCGCGCCGCTGTCTTGGCTCGCAAGTGAGAGAAAAACGCCGCTAGCAAAAAGTGGATTCTAGTGATGAAGCCCATTTTCTGTCATTTGCTAGCGAGTGAAACGAGCGTGGCGATCCATACAAAACACCTAGAATCCACTTTTGGACAATACCCCTAATGAGCAAAACACAAAAAAGTGGATTCTAGTCTGCAAGCTTTTTTCTCTCACTTGCGAGCCGCTGCGAAGCAGTGGCGTGGCAATCCATAGCTTACTAGAATCCACTTTTCACGCATATCCACCTATAAAATCCACGCAAGCACAGAGTCAAGCTAGAATTTATACTCCAGCTTCACATCTGCCTTGCCGCCATAGCCGCCTTTGATGTCTGCTACGCCAGCTAGCCCATATTGCAGGGTAAATCCACGCCCCAGCTGTGCAGAGCCCATAAAGCCTAGCTGGAAAGTGAGATTGATAGGATTTATCTCATAGCCGATAGAGTTTTGCGCATTGCTAAGGCTTACAAAGATTTGATCTGCGGAGCTATAGACATTCTGCCTAGCAAGGAAAGAGAGTGTATAGGACTGCTTCCTGCCAAGTATGGCGTATTCTACCCCAGCTCCTAGCCCTAGATTAAAGGCGTTTAGTGCTTGCTGCTTGTAGTTTGTCCCTGTGTATGCGCCAATGCCATTATGCCCAAAGCTTAGTAGCCCCACAGGCTTTAGTATAGAGTCAAATCTCTCGCCCTTTTTGAGCACGAAGCGGTATTTGTAGTAGGTGTGTGAGAGCACTCCTAGAGAGTTGGCTTTGAGATTTTCGCTCCCTAGCACGCCGCTTAGACTGCGCTCGCCCATAATCATACTTATAGACAAGTTGCTTTGGATCTCATTGCCGCCTTTTTGGTAGAGCCCATAAAGTCCTAGATTCACAACCTTGGCGATGTCATTTAGGGATTTGGCATAGTAGTTTGAGCCGCCAAACCCAGCCATAGCCCCGATAATCAAGCTATCATCACCAAAGCTAAATGTCCTATCATAGCCCACATTTGTGCCATAAAATCCCATAGCTGCCTTGCTCTCCCCACCCTTGGCAAAGCCACCTCCAGCCACGCTTAGCCACGCGCCGTTTTTCTTTCTCGCTTCTTGGGCGGCTTTGGCGGATTCTTGGGCGGATTTTAGAGCTAGGGCGATGTCTTTGCTATCATTGCTAGCAAGGCGCGCAAGCCCAGCTAGAGGTGTAGCATTGAAGCGGCTTTGGGCGTATTGCACTTGGGCGATTCTAGCATTTATGCTCTGGTCATTGGCGAGCAGGATTTGATCGCTTAAGCCTAGCTCGCTGTGGCGTGCTATCTCGCCTAAGTCATTATCGATACGCGCTAGATACCCATCTAGCTCTTTATGCTGATTTGCCGTGCCTGCCATTTGGATAAAGTCATCTTTGGGGTTGTGCTGGATTAGGATCTCTAGCAATTTATCATCTGCAATATAGCCCTTTAGCTCATTGTAGCTACTAGGATCTTCTTTGGTAAATTTCACTTTGACTTCGCCATTTTCCACAAGCGTTACCCAGTAAAGTGGCGTATTGCCCCCGGCAAAGCTAAAGTAGATCCGCTTATCCGTGCGATTATCCGTAATGCTTCCAGCTGAAATAAGCGTGTAGTATTTATTGAGCTGGAAGTCGCCGGGCTTGCCGCTAGACTCTGCTTTGATACTTTGATCAAGCTTGACATCAATGCGCGTGCCATTCTCTAGAGTGAGATTTTTGCCTGTGTTTTGCACTTCGCCGCCCTGCATAGTGTTGCCCTCTAGCTTTAGCGCGTGGAATCTATCATCACTCGTGCCAGCTTGTGCAGCGAGCTTTAGCGGATCGGAGTTAGATTCTACTTGATTGGTGGGCGTGGGGGCACTCTCGCTTGTGATTTCCCTAGTCATCATATTTGTAGCTGTGCCACTTGGCGCGGCTTTATTCCCAGCACTCGCTGTGGGTCTGCCGACATTCTCTAGGCTTAGGTGCTGGGAGATAGAGAGATTTGCCTTGATGGGCTGGGCGATGTAGTTTGTCTGTGCCATATCGTGCTTTAGTGTCCCAAAGTGGATTCTAGAATTCTCATCAGTAGTTAGGCTTGTCTTACCATTATCAAACCCAGCGCGGTTCATATCCCAGCTATTGACATAGACATTGCTGCCATTTTGGGCTTCAATGCTGAAGTTTTTCTGCTGGCTTGCGGGCTTTTGCGCGCTGGAGTCCTTTTCCACTTTGTCCAAATCTAGCGCGATGATTACCTTGCTTCCGCCTTTGGCTAGGAGCTTTTTAATCTCTAGCTTTGAGCCTATCTCTGTTTGGATTATGGTATCTCCGCTTTCATTCACGCCCAAAGTCCCATTGCCACTTGCTATGCTAAAGCTAGATTCTCCGCCGATTGAGAGCTTTTTGCCCCCGCTTAGTATCGCTTCATTTGGCGTGGTGCTAAAGGTGGATTTGCCATCGATGTAGAGATTGTGATTAAGCGTGCCTCCATTTGCAAGCGTTACTTTTGCTCCCTCTTGTAGCCAGACATTTTGCCCATAGAATTGATTACTGCTGACATTTCCCTTTTTAAACACAAAGTTTGTAACATTAAACTTTGATTCACTTCCCACGCTTAGCGTGAGATTTTTCAAATCTTCCGCGATAATCGTGCCGACATTAAGGGCAGTATCTTTGCCATCTAGCTTAATGCTATTGAAAGTGTCTTTAAGCGTTAGGATTCCGCTGGTTGTGAGCTTCGCGCCGTTTTTTAGATCCACGCTTGCGGTGATATTGCTTAGGGTAGAATCTATTTGCGAGTCATCTGCGGTGATTTTGCCCTGATACTGCGAGGCTTCTAGGGCTTGCTTCAAAGGCTTAGAATCCTTTGCCAAAGACTCTTTAGCGTAAGCGCTTAGCGTGATGTGGCTTTTCTGCTTGGCGGTGATGTCAAACTCCTGCTGCCTTGCTCCGCCTAGCTCGAAGTTTAATGCCACGCTTGAAGCATTAGATTCTAAAGTTTTGCCACTGCCCAAAAAGCTAGAGTCCTTATCCACATCGACATTGAGCTGTAAATTTGTCGCCTTAAGGTTAGAATCTAGCTTGCCTCCGGTGCTTAGCACGATATTGCTAACCTTGCCCTGCATAGATTTATCAGCAAAGCAGCCCACGCCGACTTTATCGCCATCGCATCTTGTCTCTAGTCCGCGCTGCGTTGTGCCTTGTAGCTCTATGCCCCCACTCGTGCTTAAAGTCGCGGAATGCACCACTTCTTGCCTTTGCCCCTCTACTCTATCGCGTGTGCCTTGGGCAGTGGTCTCTCTAAAGCCACTAACGACAATCAGCGTGTCATCTTGGGCTGTAGAGCTGATCTTGCCGCTCACACTTAGGCTAGAGTTTTTGCCATCTACGAGAATAGAGTTTTTATGCTTGCTAGATTCTGGGGTGGATTGCGCTTGTGTAGAGTCTGCCCCTGTTGTCGAGCTAATATCTTTTAGCGTGATAGATTTTAGCGTAAGGCTAGATTCATTCATCACGCCGACATTGCCGGTGATGTCTGTGCTATCTCCTGTGATCTGGGAGCTATCTTTGACAAAAATATCGTAGTTTGTGGGCTTTGTGAAGCTGCTTCCACCAATAGAGCTAAGATTTTTCAAATCAAAAGTCGATTTCTCAAAGCCTAGAGATTCTGTAACCTTAAGCCTCGAGCCGCCTGTGATATTTACGATGTCATTCGCACTGCCATTAAGCCCTTTGAAAATAAGATTTTTCACATTTGCACTGCTGTTAGTATTCATTGTAAGAATCGCGCCGCTTGCGTGCGTCTCTCTATCAAGGGTTAGAAAATCTGCATTAAGCTTCGCGCTATTTTTCAAATCAAGCTTGGCGTTGAAGTCATAAATGTGTGAGTTTATTGTCGTGCCTGTGGCATCAATACTGCCTTTGAAGTGGATAGTTTGATTGGCGAGCTTCTGTGTTGCTTCTTTTAGCTTCTTTTTTTCTACTTCTTGCTGGTATTCAAAGCCATTGCCCGTGGTGTTTTCGCCGTCCTTTTTATCGATGTAATGGTCTATATCCCCGCCAAAGTTAATCGCCGAGCTAGAATCCGCTGTAATATTACCCTCCAAAGTCGCTTCACGCCCCACATCAAGCCTTGAGCTTTGTAAATCAATCTTGCCAATCTTAAACACTCTGTGGTCCCAGTCGGGCTGCTCTAGTGTGCTAGGGCGACTTAGGTCCATCCAGTCAGGCAGTTTGCTGCCCTCGGCTTTTATGACAAGATCTAAAAAATTCTTTTTTCCCAAGTTTGTCATTATATCTTGATTTCGTATATACGCATGCGTTGTGGGGTGTCCTTGCAGCACGACTTTGCCGCTATCTACCTGCAAGCCCTTGGCATTGACATTGCCGTCAAAGACGAGCGCGGCTTTGTTTTCATCAGTGGCAGCTTTCTCATCGCCTTTATAGACAAGATTGAGATTCCCATTTGTGCTTGAGTTATCTTTTTTAGAATCTGTGCTTTGCCCAAAGCTCGCGTGGATAATAGTATCTGCTTTCTCGTTTGTCTTTGTCTTTTTATCCTTATCGTAGCCCAAGCCCTCGATAGTCATCGTGCTTGTGTGTTTCTCATCAGTGTTGATAATATTTGCGCGCGCGTCATTGCTAGAGATGGCATTGAGCGTTAGGCTATTGCCCTTTAGGTCTAAGTTCCCACCACCATTGCCAAAGTAGATTCCTAGCTTGTCTCTATGCTCTTGGTTTAGTATGAAGTGATTTGGGAGCGTAGAATCTAGCTGTGAAGGATCTTTCACCGCGCCAAAGGCTTGCGCCTTGCCATTTACCAGCTCCAAAGTCCCGCGCCCACTTGTGAGATACACGCCATTAAAGGCTTGAGACTCGGTATCAAAGACCACTTTCCCATCGCCCACGCGCAGGTAGCCGTATTTGCCATCATCTGGCGGCGTATCATACTTTGTGGTTATGACCAGTGTGCCTTTACCGACTTTATGCAGGGCGTCATTGACACCCCTTTTATCGCCAGTGCCATTACCCTTGATAAAGCCTAGTCCCCACTCTACTTTGACATTTTCCTCGATATCAAGCCCCGCCCCGTCAAAGCCATAGAGCTGACCATTTTTGCTTGTGATTTTGTAGGTTGTGGGATTGCTAGCAGTTGCGTTGCTTCCGGCTTTAAAGACAAAGCCACCGGTTTGCCCGCTATCAAGCAAGCGTATGTTTCCTGTAACTTGCATGCTCCCACCACTGCTAAACACGATGTCTTTGTTTTGCTGCTTGCCTATCCAGCTTCCATTTTGGAATCCATTCCCATCAAAAGTCCAAGTATGCAATCCCCCTAAATCAATATTTTGCTCATTACTCTCTTTAAACTTCTCAAAATCCTTTTTAGTCGCCACGGCAATAGCAGAAGTCCCACCCCCTACAAAATCCGCTTGGGCAGTTACGCCAAGTAGTAGCCATTTCTGCTTCGTCTTATCATAGATATAGAATCCACTTCCGCTATCTCCCGGGCTTATAGCATTGACCCAAGTAAGATCGGTGCGCTCTACTATTTGGAGTCCCCTAGCATCGACATTTTCATTCGCCTTTGAATTTTGATAAGTGATTTTCTCAAAATCAATCGCACCGCTCAAGCTCCCGCCACGCGTCCCGGTAATCGCAGCAATCCCTGCTTCTTTAAAGCCACCGCCCGGAGCGTTAAAAAGGCTCAGTCTCCCCGACCCTGCTTGAAACACGATAAGATTGCCATTAGAATCTGTCGCATTCTTCTGTAAATAATCTTTTAGCTTTTTTAAATTCTCTGCTTCTTTTGCCGGGTTAGGACTACTAGCGGTGATACCTTGATCTGATTCTAACCCCGCGTCAAAAATCTCTGTCTCGCCCTCTACGATATATTTATTAAACCGCGCAAAAGACACATCAAAGCCCTTATTTTGAGATTTATTATTTGTGTCGATAGTGTAAGAAGTCTGCCCCCAGCGTCTTATCTCTACATTTGACGCATTAGCAAGCGAGTCGCTGCTGCTACCGCTACTCCCTACCACATGGGTAGCGGTGATGACGAAGTTGCGCCCAAGGGAAGTGGAGTTGCCATTATTACTTCTGGCGGATTGATCGATGATAGGGGCTTCAAAGCGCATAGAGACGCCGGGCTGCTTGCTAGACTCTATCACCACGCCTTGCGCCCCAGCGGCAAACGCCCCCTTATTCTGCCCTAGGTCCAAAAAATCGCGGTAGAAAAAGGTATCAGCGTAGATAATCTGCGCATCGGCTTGGGCTAAAAGCAGGGCGGATAGTGCTATGGAAATACGCAAGCCTTTCATCGATAGCTCCTTAGAGTTTTAATTATATTATAAGTGGAAAAATTGCGCGATTATACAAAAAAAAAAAAAAACGCTTTACAATAGATCATAATCACATAGAGCAAAAAAGTGGATTTTAGGATTTGTGATTGAGCAGTGTTTTTATGGATCGCCACGCTCGTTGCACTCGCTCGCGATGACAGAGGGGGCAGCGTAGCGCAAGGCTCGCGATGACAGAAAAACGCCGCAAAAGTCTCAAAAGTGGATTCTAGGATTTGTGTGGATATGCGTGAAAAAGTGGATTCTAGGAACGCGCAAAATCTACACCAGCAAGCCGACTCCACCTTTGTCATCGCGAGACTTCCGCAAGGAAGTCGTGGCGATCCATAAATCCACGCAAGCTGATCCTTGATAGTGGCTAGGCTCTAGGCTCTATGGACTCTGGGTTGCTTTGTGATTTGGGGCGGGGGGCTAGCAGGATCGGCGTGCCGCTTAAGCCAAACTCTTTCCTAAGGCAATTGATCAAATACCGCTTATAGCTAAAGTGCAGGGATTTGGGGCGATTGCTGATAAGCGCGATTTGCGGGGGCTTGGTGGCGTATTGCGTGGCGTAGTAGATCTTGACAAGCTTGCCGCGATCGCTTGGGATAGGGTGGGTGCGCAGGGCTTTTTCTATCGTGGCATTAAGTCTAGCGGTGGGGATCCTAGAGGTGTAGTTATTATAGACTTCTAGGATTTTGTGCTTGAGATCTTTGATGTGTCGCCCTGTAAGTGCGCTTAGGGTCAAAAACGGCGCGTATTCTAAGAAGCGAAATCGCCGCAAAAACTCCGCGCGGATACTGCTAAAATCCGCGTGCGCTATATCCCATTTGTTCCACACGACTATGACGCCTAGGGCGTGCTTCTGCACAAGGGAGAAGATCTTCTCATCAAGCTCGACAAGCGGCGCGCTAGAATCCAGCACCAAAATCGCTATATCAGCTTGCTCTAGGATCTTGGTCGTGCGATCTAGGGCGAATTTCTCTAGGGACTCTATCTTGCCTTTGCGGCGGATCCCAGCAGTATCGACAAAGCGCAAGGTGTGAGACTCAAAGGTGATTTGCTCATCGACAGGGTCGATTGTCGTGCCAGCTTGCGCGCTCACTACGCTACGATCATAGCCTACAAGGGCGTTTAGGAGGGAGGATTTGCCGACATTGACGCGACCGATGATGCCCACTTGGATTGGGTCTTGGGGGGATTCGGCTTTTGGGCTAGAATCGCGGATTTCATCGCCTTGAGATGACAGATGAGGGACAGGAGAGTCGGCTCGCGATGACAGGGCGTTGCTAGAATCCGCGTTTATGCTGTCATTGCGAGCGGATTGAAAATCCGCGTGGCAATCCATAGTTTTTGCGGCAGTAGAATCAGCAGCATTGCTAGAATCCACTTGCGTGGATTTTGTGGATTGCCACGCTTTGTCTTGCGCCAAAGCTCGCAATGACGATGAAAAAGCTTCATCACTAGAATCCGCGTTTGCGTTTTTGTCAAAAGTGGATTCTAGGGGTTGGGCTTGTTTTGTAAAGCCGCTTTGGGATTCTAGGATTTGGGCATTTGCGTTGTATGTTTGGGATTCTAGCTCACAAGCAAAATCCCCCTTAGAAAAGTTGGATTCTAGGGCTTCTAGCAGCTCCTCTTCCATATCCTGCTCCACCTCCTTCACCGCTGGGAAAAGTGCCGCCTCTATCGCGCGGAGCAAAATGCTTATGCCGCGATTATGCGACACAGAGATGAAATACATCTCCCTTGTGCCAAACTCCGCGAAGTTGTAGCCTAGCTCCTTTTGTGAGTCATTATCGATTTTATTGACCACAAGCAGGGTAGGGGTGGCTTTGTGCAGGGTGAAAAAGAGCTTTCTATCTTCTTGCGTGGGGAGCTGCTTGCCATCGACTAGGTAGATGATGAGGTCTGCCGCCTTTGCCGCTTGCTTTGCCTTGTCCGCCACATTGGAGAATAGCTCATCGCTTCTATCTTCAATGCCGCCGGTATCGACTATGCGCACGCTTTGGTCGTTGTGCAAGGTGATGTGCGTGGCGTTGGTATCGCGCGTGGTGCCTGCGATATGGGAGGTTATGGCTATGCGGCTCTTTGCCAAGCGGTTAAAGAGAGAGGATTTGCCGACATTTGGTCTGCCGATGATAGCGATAGTTTTCATAGTGTGCCTTTGGGTGCTTTGGTCATTTGGTGCAAATCATAGCAAAAAGCCCATTAGATTCTACTATGCTTAGAATCCACGCTAGCTATAAATACTATAAGACAATCGCGCAAAAAACACAAGATAAAACGCAAGCCAAAAACGCAAGCCAAAAAGGCAAGATAAAAGGCAAGATAAAAGGCAAGATAAAGCAGCAAGGAAAAGTAGCAAGAGACAAAGCCCCTAGCGCGCTTGCGCTAGGTGATCTAGGGGGAGCCTAGATCTTAGATCTTAGAAGTCGTATCGAGCTTGGACAAATGCGATCAAGCCGTGCTTGACTTCGATTGTAGAAGCGTTAGAATTATCGCTGTCTTGCCCTAGCACACCGCCATAGTAGCCGATCTGTGGTGTCAGCCTAAAGCCCTTGTCAAATTTGATAGGGAGCTGTGCCATTACCATATATGTTTGAGCAGCTGCGGTCTTTTGGTTGCTTATGCTGCTGATAACTGAAGTGTATTGATAGCCTAGACCTAGCACACCACTTAGCATATCAGAGAATTGATAGCCGCTCTCTGCATAGATACCTGCTCTATGGACATTGCTAGCTACTGACATATTGCTTGTGATCAAATCACTATGCTTGTAGCCGCCATCGTTGAACTTTGTTGCTTGCTCATTGTAGAGATCGCCATTCACACCATAGTGGAGCATACCGGAGAAGAAGAGCCTTTTATCCATAGCTTGAGACTTAAGCGCGGCAAAGATGTGGAACGCCGAGCCGCTGCCATTTAGGAAGCGACCTTTTGCTAGTCCATCATCACCCAAGCCAAGGCTACCTTTATTGAAGTATTTATAAGCACCACCGACTTGGAAGTCTAGGGTTTTATCTTCGTTTTGGTAGTTGTAGTTAGCAGCGATGCGTGGGATAGTCTCGCCTCTTTGGACTTGCGCATCGATCACTGTGGGTTGGTCGCTTACAAGCCCGATAGAAAGCCCCGCGATAGAGTAAGTAACTTGGAATCGGCGGTTTGCGGTGTTTGGACCACTGAAGCCTTGATGCCCTTGGTCAGTGTTTGACACATCAGAGGAGAAAGAAGATTTAGCTACTGATGGTGAGTCTGCCTTACCAAAGAGTAGGGTCCCAGCCGAGCCAAATGTATAAGATCCCCACATTTGGCGGAAGCCATCAGTCTCGCTAAGTCCTAGCTCAGTTTGCGCTTGGAAGTTTCCTACTTTGGCTTTGACACCTAGGCGAGAGTTTGTCTGCAAGCCGTAGAATGCCCCGCCATAAGGACCATACCCGATAGATGAAGTTGTAGAGCCATTATTAAGCGTATCTACCCCAGCGGCAGCAGCTCCATACCCCACATAGCCGCGCACAGATCCATACACATCGACGACTTTGTCATCTTCATCGATCACCTTGTAGGCAGACACTTGAGAGAGAGCGGCACTTAGCACAGCACTCACGAGAAGCAGTTTGTTAAAACCTTTCATAAAAACTCCTTTAGATTATTTAGCAATCACTTGCTGGTGGGTAGTGTAATATATTTTTTGCAAAAATCCACACAAAATTTGTAAAAATCTTGTCAAAGATTACAATTTGTTTAGATTTCTGCGATCTTGGCAGGTGCTAGAGATGTGGCGTAGAAGCGGCGTAGATAGGGGAGATCTAGCCTAAAAGCTACGATATGCTACAATGCGCTATCTCTCTATCAAGGCACTATTATGGAAGCGACAACGGAAGCGACAATCGCACTTTTAGCCAAGCATAATGAGCTAGAGATCATCGATACACCGCTAGATATTTACCTAGAGATCCCGCAGCTTGCCTACATCGAGGCAAAGAGGGCAGATGGCGGCAAGGCACTGCTTTTTACCAAACCTATGCGCGGGGAGGAGGCTTGTGCGATGCCGGTGCTTATGAATGTCTTTGGCTCTTTTAGGCGTGTGGAGCTTATCGCCACTAAAACGCCAGAAGCAATCGCCACAAGGATCAAAGACCTCCTAAATCTCGCCCCACCAAAGGGGCTAAAGGGACTGCTAGCTGCGTTTAAGCGATATAGTGTGCTGCGCTTTGCTATCCCAAAATATGTGAGCAAATCAAGCGCGCAAGAAGTGCGCTACCTAGGCGAGGAGGTCGACCTCTTCAAGCTGCCGATTTTGACCACTTGGGAGGGGGATAGCGCGCCGTTTATCACAATGGGGCAGGTCTATACGCAGAGTCTTGATGGGAGCAAGAAAAACTTAGGGCTTTATCGCTTGCAGGTGCATTCACGCAATGAGCTAGGACTGCACTGGCAGATACATAAAGACTCTACGCACTTTTTCCACGAGTATAAAAAGGCGGATAAGAAAATGCCTGTAACAATCGCGCTTGGCGGTGATCCGCTCTATACTTGGTGTGCGCAAGCCCCCCTGCCACACGGCGCGTATGAGCTTATGCTCTATGGGGTGATCAAAGATAAGCGCGTAGAAGTGGTGCGCTGTCTCACAAACCCTTTAAGCGTGCCATCTAGCGTGGATATAATCATTGAGGGCTTTGTGGATACTTCGCGGCTAAAAGATGAGGGACCATTTGGCGATCATACGGGCTTTTACACGCCTATTGAGAGCTATCCTGTGCTAGAGATCACGGCTATCACGCATAGATCTAGCCCCATTTACCCCGCGACCATTGTGGGCAAGCCACCGCTAGAGGATAAGTATATGGGGTATTTGACAGAGCGGGTGTTCTTACCACTGCTGCAGACAAGCGCGCACGGACTGCTAGACTACAATATGCCAGAAAATGGCGTGTTTCATAACCTTATCCTAGCAAAGCTTTCTCCACAATACCCCGGACACGCGCGGCAGCTTATGCACGCATTTTGGGGGGTGGGGCAGATGAGCTTTGTGAAGCACGCGATATTTGTGGGCGAAGATGCCCCGGAGCTTGGGGAGTATGAAAAGGTGCTTAAATATGTGCTAGATCGCTTTAGTGTGAAAGGGATCGTGCTAAGTGAGGGCGTGTGCGATGCGCTCGATCACGCAAGCCCACAATACGCCTATGGCGGCAAGCTGGGGCTTGATGTGGCGCAGGCGGAGCTGGTGGAGGGGGTGGAGAGGGTGAGTGATTGTGAGCTGCTAGGTAGGCTTAATCTTGCTTTTTCTGGGGGGGATTCGGTCTTGGGTAGGCAATGCGGCAGTGTTGGCGTTTTTGCGGAAGGCACGAACGCCAAGTTCGCTAACCTTCCACAAAAACGCCAAAGCTCCCACAGCCCCACCGCAATTCCTAGAATCCTAGAAGAAGAAAACCAAGTCGAGTGTGAAACCTCCTGCCGCGAGCAAACTGCCCTAGAATCCACTTTTGAGCAAAGCTACACGATCCCCACCGCAACTCCTAGAATCCTTGAAGAAGAAAAAGGGGCTGGGTGTGAAAAATCGCCCCCCTCGTCATTGCGAGCCGATTTATCGGCGTGGCAATCCACAAACTCTACCAACACCCTAGAATCCACTTTTGATAATCCCACCACAAAAACGCACAAAGTGGATTCTAGTAATGATTATTCTGCTACCGCAGAACTTATGGATTCTAAAGAAACATCGGCTAACGCCGAGCGGTATCCCTTGTTTTCTAAAGAAGCTACGCTTTGCCACGCGGTGCAAGCACCGCTCGCAATGACAGCAAAAAATGCCGCAAGTGAAAACGCAGTTTCTATGGGTGATGAAACAATCTCCCTAGTGCGCCAATATGGCGTGGAAGCGTGCGTGCCTATCGCTATCATTGGACTAAATTCTATGAGACACAAGGCAGAAGGTGCGATCACACTACAAAACTTCGCGCGTGCGTGCAGCGACTTAAGCGATGTGATGAGGATCGCGATCTTAGTTGATGCGTGGAAAAATGACTTAGACAACCCCTATATGCTTGTGTGGCGTATTGTCAATAATATCGATGCCAAGCGCGATGTGCTGATCCAAGGGGAGCAAGTATTCATCGATGCAAGAGATAAGCCAGAGAGTCCCGCGCACCCAAGGGCTTGGCCTAAGGAGACAGACTGCTCAAGGGCGGTGATTGAAGCCCTTAGGGCAAAGGGCTTTAGGATTGATGATGAGCTGCTGCACCGCTACCATATCTGCGGCTCTCCAAAGACCAAAGATGTGTAAAAGTGGATTCTAGCGATGAAGTCCAAAATTTAACCAACTCGCAGGCGGCAGGATTTTCTAAAGAAACTTCGTTTTGCGATGATTTTCTAAAGAAACTTCGTTTTGTGGGTTGCGCGTGGCGAGGTGTGGGCGAAGGGATTTACCTAAGCGGAGAGCCAAGCCCCCGCCGCAGACTCCCGCAAAAGCGCGCAAAACAAGCGAAGCGAAGTTTCTTTAGAAAAGCGCAACGCCCAAAGCGCAATCTCCTACAAGCAGGTATAAAATGGCTTCTATGACTTTTTGCGATTCTGGTTTCAATGCGCGTGTGCCACAAGCCCAGCACGAGTGCAAAGGCTCTAGGTTTTTGGGCTTTGTTGTGCGTGAGAGTGCGCTAGAATCCACTTTAAGCGAGCTTAAAGGCTTGCACCCAAAGGCAGTGCATTTTGTCTATGCTTTGCGTGCGTATCAAGGGGGGCAGATTATCGAGCGCAGTAGCGATGATGGCGAGCCTAAGGGCAGCTCTGGCGTGCCGGTGCTCAATGTCTTGCGCGGGTGGGAGATGATTGATAGCGCGGTGGTGGTGGTGCGATATTTTGGCGGGGTGAAGCTGGGTGTGGGCGGGCTTGTGCGTGCCTATACCAAAGCTGCCAAGCTTGCCCTAGAGTCTGCCAAGGAGCTAGGCGAGATCGTGCCATACATAGAGCGCGGGGAGAGGGCGGTGTGTGTGGGATATGGCGAGCTTAGGGCTATGCACTATCGCGTGAAAAAGCTAGGGCTTAGAGTGGTGGGGGAGGAGTTTGGGCAAAATGCCGTAACACTCCATATACAAGGCGATCTAGCCGCGCTGCAAGAGCTAGAGTCCTAGCAGGGCGCGCTCATCTGGGCTCAAATCGCCTTGGTCGCTTAGGTAGAAGTATTTGCGCAGCACAAGCAGATTGCAGGCTTCTTCTATGCGCGGATTTTGGAAAGCTTGGCAGTAGGTGTTGGCATTGTGGATAATCTCCTTTGCGTCTTTTGGGTGGGCGATGAAAAACTCCAGCAAGGCATCAAGATTGCCATAGTCATCATCAAGCAGAGCGTAATGCACATTTGCCTCTAGCTTTTCTTCCATAAACCAGCTTTCATAGCGCGGCTTTGGCATTATGCAAAGACTATTGCTCCCTAGGATCCACTTTAAGTTGCTAGCTACATCATTGCCCTCTAGGCTTAGGAGAAATTTATAGTGTAAATGCTCTGTTTTAGGGACTTTGGGCGTGGTGAATTCTGGGTGCTCGCTCACTGCGCCTGTATGCCCAATGTCGCAGAGTGGGTGGGAGAAATATTGGTGCAAAAAGCGGCTTCTATGCTCCTGCGGACACGCCCCACGGAAAAAGAGTAGGTCGCGCTTTTTGTCATAGGGGATAGGGTCGTGGATAAAGCTGAAGTGGCGGTTTTTTTCGAGCTGGAGGAGGATGCTGTTTTCTTGCGTGGGCGTTGGGTTTTGGCTGGTTTGGGCGTTGGCTTTTTGCGAAAAAGCGGGGAGTTTGTGGCTCGCTTCGTCGATAGACACCCAAGTCTTATCTCCTTGCTCGCCACTGCACAACCCCGCTTTTTCATCAAAACAAGGGATACCGCTCGGCGTTAGCCGATGTTTCTTTAGAAAAATCCTTCCGCCTGCAGCGTGGTTATCAAACACGCTTTCAGTTTTTTCGTTTTGCGGTGTTTCTATATTTTGAGCGTTTTCCCTAGAATCCACTTTTGATATTTCTTGCGTGTTTGTAGAATCCACTTTTACATTTGCGGCGTTGTTTTCTGTCATTGCGAGCGGTGCTTGCACCGCGTGGCAATCCATATTTTTTGCGCTAGCAGAATCATCACTCCTAGAATCCTCGTTCGCGGATTTATGGATCGCCACGCCGATTTCATCGGCTCGCAATGACAGAAAAGAGGCGTTAGGGCTAGAATCCATTTTTTCGGTTTTTTCAAAAGTGGATTCTAGGGCGGTGGTTTTGTTTTCAGTTTGTTTTGTAAAGCCACTTTGGGATTCTAGGATTGATTCTCCGTAAGTATCCTCGCGGCAGGATTTTTGCGCTAAAAATGGGGCTTTGCAAGGGCAGACTTGGGATTTACCTTGAGTGGTAATGAGCGCAGACTCGCCGAAGCAATCGCCATTTTTAGCCAAAAAGCCAACGCGCCCTTGTCCCGCCCCCCCCCTAACTGAATGTATCGGTCTCGTCTTAGTAATCGCCGGCGAGCTAAGATAATAATTCACATCGCTAAATTCATAATTCCACACAAAATGATCTGGGAAGTAGCGCGTCCATTCATAAGAGTCATAAAAATACACGCTAGAGTGCTCTTTGGTGAGTTTATTATCGCGCAAAGCCCCAAAGTGCGGCGGCACGATCGTATCGCGCACAGGCTTGTGGCTAGGCAGGGCAAAGGGCTGCGGGCTAAAGTGGGAGTTTAGCTTATGGTAGTGAGCTACACGCAGGGCGATAGTCTCTAGCGTGGCGCGATCTAGGGTAAAGATTGCTTGAATCTTGGAGCGTAGCAACGCTTGGGGGATCGCTCGTGGCAGGAGCATTCTGTATATGCCTTTTAGATTGTAGAGGATTTTTGCGCCCATTTTGACTCCTTATTTTTTGTTTAGCATTGCATAGTAGCCACACGCCACGCACACAAGCAGGGCAAATGGCACTAGCACGCCCACTTCTGGCAAGACTACACCTGTGATAGAAAACTGACTAAGTGAAAAAAAGCTCCCCCACACAAGCAAAGCAAACACGATAAAGGCAAATCCCAGCAAGTAGAGATTCCCATAGCGTGCAAGGCTTGGGATATAGTAGGTGATGATGATCGCCACAAATGGCACAAACAGCGGCACAATGATAAGCGCGTAAAGCACCGCGCGGATCTTCTCGCTGCCGATTTTCTGCTCCTTTAAAAGCTGCAAAGATTGCAGGGCATCAACGATAGAAATCGATGGCTTTGCTTGAGAGAAAGAGTCTAGCACCTTTGGGTTGAAGTTTTTGAGTATGGGGAGCTTGGAAAAGGTCTTTATCTCTAAGCCCTTGCCTCCTAGCTCCCAAAGCTCTGGCACATCTTGGGTAATGGCATTATAAAGGATCCAATGCTCATCTTCAAACACGGCGTTTCTGGCTTGCGTGAAGCGCGTGAGATTCTGGCTAGGATCTAGCCCAAAGATGCGGATATTGCTCGCTTGGCGGATAAGATTGATCGAGCCAAAATAGACATAGTCGTTGTTGTATTTGACAAAGAGATCTGTCGTAGGCGCGCTAGAATCCTTGGCGAAAAACTTCTCCACCTTTTCTTGCGCATAGGCAAAGGGCGTGGCATTTAGCCCAATATGGATACACGAGATAAGCACACTTAGCAGTAGCACCGGGCGCAAAAGCGTGCGCTTTGAGTAGCCTAGGGCGAGCAGGGCGGTGTATTGATTGGTCTTGATCAAAAACAAATAGCAAATCGCCATAGCAAGTAGCAAGGAGATGGGCAGGGTGAAATTCATCGCGTATAAAAAGTCATAGACAAAAAAGAGGATCAAAAGATTGGCAGAATCGGCAAAGTGATCGATATACTGCAAGCTATCAATACTCACAAAAAACAGCCCCAATGCTAGGAAAATCACCACAAAATAGCGCAGGTAGGAGGAGGCGATGAAGAGAAAGAGTCTAGTGGGCATAGTTAGGACTTTGCGTGGGTGTTGGGTTTTCTTGGGTGGATTCGGCTTTTGGGCTAGAATCGTGGATTTCATCGCCGCGCTGTGTCGATAGACACTCGAGTCTTATCTCCTTGCGCGGCTTGAAAAACCCCGATTCTAGCTCCAAAATCCTAGAATCCTGTGCCGAGTTGGTTAAATTTTGAACTTCATCACTAGAATCCACTTTTTGTAATCCTGCGTTTTCATCAATGCCTACGAGATTTTTATCAAACACGCTTTCAGTTTTTTCGTTTTGCGGTGTTTCTATATTTTGGGCGTTTTCCCTAGAATCCTGTGCCGAGTTGTTTAGATTTTTTGCTTCATTCCTAGAATCCTCGTTTTCACTAGCGGCATTATTTTCTGTCATTGCGAGCGGTGCTTGCACCGCGTGGCAATCCACAAATTCTGCGCTAGCAGAATCATCACTCTTAGAATCCGCTTGCGCGGATTTATGGATTGCCACGCCGATTTCATCGGCTCGCAATGACAGAAAAGAGGCGTTAGGGCTAGAATCCAACTTCACACTAGAATCCACTTTTTGTAATTTCTGTATTTTTTGTGCGTTTTTATCAAAAGTGGATTCTAGGGTGTGGGTGTTATTTCTATGGATCGCCACGCCTTGCTGTCGCAAGTCTCGCGATGACGATAAAAAGGCTTCATTACTAGAATCCACTTTTTGCTGTGGCGATTCAGCTTTCGGGCTAGAATCGTGGATTTCATCGCCTAGCTCACGCGATAGACGCCCAAGTCTTATCTCCTTGCGCGGCTTGAAAACAAGCGAAGCGGTGCAAGGCGGGGGCACGCAAGCAGGTTTCTTTAGTAAAAGCCCCGATTCTAGCCTCGAAATCTTAGAATCGCTGGGGCTTATCTCTAGCGTTTGTTTTGCCGCCTGCGGCGTTTTTTCACTTGCGGCATTTTCCCTAGAATCCTTTGCTTGCTCGTTGAGAGTTGAGACATTTTCAAAAGTGGATTCTACATTTTTCACATTTGGGCTAGAATCTAGAGGGAAGAATAAGGCTGATTTAGTCGCTCGCGTGGCTATGGCGTGTGCTTGAGATCTGGGGCTAGGGTGCTTGCTTGCTGCGGATTGACTCTTTGTAGAATGGCTAAAGTGGCTTTGTGTGGCGGCAAAATCCCTTGTGATGATGAAAAATAGCAAGCCCCTCACGCTTTTATCAACAAGCTCCATTAGCGTGGTGTGCGGTAGCGTGAAATCCCCTAGCACAAAGTCTATCACCTGCTTGTGTTTGGGGATTTGTGCTTGGTCTTGTGCGGGGGCTTCTTTGATCCCAAAGCGCAAGCGCACATAATCCTGCCGATGCAGTGCGCTATCAATGGACTTTAGCCCATTGTGTCCGCCGCTACTGCCGCCAAGCTTGTAGCGGATCGTGCTAAGGGGGAGGTCTAGCTCATCGTGGGCGATACAAAGCTGATTGATTTTGTAAAAGCTTGTGATAGCAGCGATGGAGCTGCCTGAATGATTCATAAAGGTCTGGGGCTTTGCGATATGGATATGTGGGGCAAGCGTGGCGATATGCGCGTGAAACCTACTTGTATCGCGCATTTCAAGCCCCAAGCACTCGCACAAGCGATCGATGATGATGAAGCCGATATTATGGCGGTTTTGGGCGTATTTCTCGCCCGGATTCCCAAGCCCAGCGATGAGTAAAGGACCCTGCTTTTGTATTTGTGGGAGATACTCTGCAAGCAAAGATCGCGCGCTGCCTCTAGAGATGGGCAGGCTTTGTATTGTGGAGATTAGGTGCTTTGTGTGTGCAGGCATAGCCTACCTTGTGGGCAAGGCTATTTTGCTTTGATACAGCTAATGACAGCGACAGATTCGTTCTCGGTGATTTTCACGCCATCAATTTGCGGGAGATCGCGCACAAGGATAGAGTGCCCCACATCAAGCGCGCTTACATCAAGCGTGTAAGATGATGGGAGATTTTCTGGAGCGGCTTTGACACGCACGCGCTTTTTAGCGATGAGTATCACGCCCTTGTTTTTCAGCCCCACGGCTGTGCCTTGTGCTTGCACGGGGATTTTGTAGTTTGCTACCACGCCCTTTTGGGCTACCATAAGATCGATATGCAAAATCGTGCCATACACGGGGTCTTTTTGATACTCTTGGATCACGACATCAAGGGTCTTGCCACCGACTTTGACAGGGAAGACTAGAGAAGTCTTTGTCTTGATCGTGCGGATAAAGTCATTGATCTTAAACGCGCAGTGGATATTCTCCACACCTTTTGCATAGATATTGGCAATTAGATAGCCATCTTTCCTCAAGGCTTTTGCATTTGCCTTTGAAATACTCTCTCTAATTTGTCCTTCAAGCATTCTGTGTCCTTTGCAGTGAAATAAGCGCGGATTGTAGCGATAGTTTGCTTAAACTTCCTAGAATGCGCGGTAATAGTAATGCAAAAAGTGGATTCTAGTAGGCGGTAGCAAGCTTATGCTAGCTAGGCTAAATGCCTAGCACTTTTGCCCAGACCCTGCCATCAAGCCTTAGCTCCATTGTTACTTGGCAGATCCCTTGCTCGCACGCGCTCTCGCGCACTTTGGCACCTCGTATAAGGGCGTTTAGCTTTGTTTTGATACTAGAGTTTTTTAGCATCATATTTTGCACTGTGTCATTGGCGTTTAGCTTGATCCCATACATCTGCTCACCCAAATGCCTATACGCATCGATGATCGCTGCTCGCTTGGCAAGGGCTACTGCTTGGGCTGGGGAGCAAGACTCATTAGGAGCTACGCCGATCCCCACTGCCTCTATCTCAAGGACATCTTGCTCTGGCACAGAGACAACGGCTGGATTCTCATAAGCAGGGGTCTCAACGATAGCGACATTAGTATCTTCTTGCTGTGTGCTGGCTTGCTCAAGATCTGGGGCGGGCTTGCTCTTTGCAGCCATTAGCGTGCAAGCACTTGCTAGATATAGGCTTGCGACTATGGATAGCGCGCGTGATAGGGCGCGATTGTTGTGGTTTGTCATTGGATCTCCTTACATATAAGTAATGCTAGCTATATCGACACGGCGCGGATAATTTTAAATGCGCTTAGGGGGGTGGATTGGCTAGCTTTGTAAAGAGGCTTTGTAAAGGGCTTGGCTTTATGCTATGTCTTATACTATGGATTCTAGGGCTAGGATTTACAGAGCTTTACAAGAAAAGCTGCTAGAATCTAGCCTATCACATATCAAGGAGCAAAAATGCTGTCAAAAGATATTGTTACCTATGCGAAAATGCGCTATGAATTGCGTGCGTATCTCACCTTTCTTTTCACACAAAATATTAAAAACTTTATGCCAGAGCCTAGCTTTGAAGTCGTGCTAAGTGGGCTAAAACGCATAAAAGATGAGATTAAGGTCTTTGATGCGATGTATATTTTGGATAAAAATGGCACGCAAATGAGCGATGTGCTACAAAGCAATGGTATCATCGAAAATACGGGGAAAAACTTCTCAAATCGTGCCTACTACTATGAAGCATTAGATGAGCAGCGATGTATCATCACAAATCCCTACCCCTCAAAGATCGATGGCAATCTTGTCGTAACGGCTGCCTATCCTGTGTATAATCAAAGCCATGAGCTGCTCTTTGTAGTGTGTATTGATATTCATCTGCGTGATGCGCTTAAAATCAGCTCGCCCAATCGCTTGTTTCACATTTTTTCAATGCTAAGTGTGGGAATGTATTGCGTGCTTTCACTCGCGCTTAGTTTTATCGCTATCTTGCTTGTGGTAGAAGGGGTGGTAAGGTTTTGGTCAGAAGATATTTTGCAGTTTCAAAGCTTTGATATTAAAGATATTTTTGAATCTACGATTTTGCTGACCCTTGCCCTAGCGATTTTTGATCTAGTCAAAGCGATTTTTGAAGAAGAAGTGCTAGGCAAAAATGTCGGTAGAAGCTACACCGTGCATAAGACAATGATCCGCTTCCTTGGCTCTATCATCATAGCCCTTGCCATTGAAGCCTTAATGCTTGTGTTTAAATTCACCTTTTCAGCTCCCGAGCAGCTACTCTATGCGGTGTATCTCATCGGTGGCGTGGCGTTTTTGCTCATAGCTCTTGCCATATATGTGAAGTTTGCCTATGGGGTCAAAGACGGGAAGAAACTCTAAATTTATTTGAAAAATAAAGCCCTAAAAGGAGCGTATTTAAAGGGTTGTGCTAGAGTTTATGCCAAATTTACTAGATAAGGATTGTAATGTTAGAGCAGCTTCCAAAGATTTTAGAAGAGAGTAGAAGGCAGGTGGAGAGGGCGTTGAACTCGCCGCTTAAGTTAAGGGCACAGCTGAGTGAGATAGTCTATCCTAATGCCAAAGATGGTGCGCTTTTTAGCTCAGTAGTGAGAGGGGATTGCGTTTTGCTTGGTGGGGATTCGGCTTTGCGCGATAAATCTTTGAAAGCTTTGCCGCGCGGTGTCGATAGACAACCAAGTCTTATCTCCTTGCGCGGCTCGCAAAGCAAAGATTTCTCATCGCAAATCCTAGAATCCCAAAATGGCTTTACAGAACAAGCTGAAAACAAAACCACCGCAAATCTTAGAATCCTTGAAGAAGAAAATCGGGGCGAAAGTGACAATTCTACCCACGCAAATGCGGAGGTGTATCCACTACAAATAATTAAATCTTATGAACTTTTACATACAAGACTTTTGAAAATAACATTGATTAAGATTAAGGAGGCTTAACATTGAAACAAATTCATTTAGCAACAACTTTTAGCGGTATTGGTGCGGTGGAACAAGCATTTAAAAGGCTTAAGATTCCACATAAAATTATTTTTGCTGGGGATATTTGCCCTTTTGTCAAAAAAAGTTATTTTGCAAATTATGAGCTAGATGAGACACATTGGCATAACGATATTACAGAATTTAATGCAAAACCTTATAAGGACAAAATAGATATTTTAGTAGGTGGCTCACCTTGTCAAGCCTTTTCTATGGTTGGCAAACGCAAGGGACTAGAAGATGCTAGAGGCACACTCTTTTATGACTTTGCTAGAGTGATTAAAGAATGTAAGCCAAAAGTTTTTATTTATGAAAATGTAAAAGGACTTTTAAGCCACGATAGCGGTAAAACTTGGGAAATCGTGCAAGAATGCTTTAATAAACTAGGCTATAAAATCTATCATCAAGTGTTAAATGCAAAAGATTATGGAATCCCGCAAAATAGGGAGCGGATTTTTGTCGTTGGCTTTAAGGACAAAAAAGCAAATTTTTCTTTTCCTAAACCCATAAAGCTACAAAGCACAATGCAAGATTTTTTAGAAGATTATACAGATTCTAAATATTATCTTAAAGAAAAGGGCGTGAAGTTTGTAACAAAGTCTAAGAATAGATTGAAGCAATACACGCAGATTAACGGCAAGGTAGCATTGTGTCAAAGAGCAAACCAGCAGTTTAATTGGCACGGAGATTTTGTGTTTGAAAGTGCAGAATCTTTGGAAGCCGATGAGTTTATTTTTAATGTAAGTGAAGTAGAAGAAAAGTATTATTTAAGTGAAAAAGTAAAAAATTATGTTTTAGCTGGTGGAACAAAAACATTTAAAACTAGCACAAAAACAGATTTAGAAGTGGCAAGACCACTTTTGCAAACTATGCACAAAATGCACAGGGCGGGAGTAGATAATTATGTAACGCATAAAGGTAGAATTCGTAAATTAACGCCTAGAGAATGTTTAAGGCTTATGGGCTTTGCTGATGATTTTAAAATCGTAGTGAGCGATATTCAAGCATATAGACAAGCGGGAAATAGCATTGTTGTTAATGTGCTTAGTGAGATTATTAAAGAAATTGATTTTAAAAAATAGGAGGCAATAGATGTTGCGAGACTTTACAATAATAGATACAATGGAAAAAATTACAATCGCAGATAGTTTTATAAAAGGCAAAAATAAAATCGGTATTGGACACGGAGAATCTAAACTTTATATAGGACAAATTACTGATGACCATACAATGCAATTTTTTGATATACAAAAGCAAAGAGGCAAGGAATTTAAGTGTTTTGTTTTAAAAAAGGATTTGTTAAATTATTTAGATGATATTAAAGTAGAATATTTCAATCCAACACAGGAATATCAAAATAAACTTGAATTGCCAAATGTTTGGAAAGAACGATTTTTGAAAGTTAGCTCACTTGATGAAGTTTTATATTTTACGCTCAAAGATCAAGACCAGCTTCAACCGCCTAGAATTTATTTTAACACCATAGAAAAAGATAAAAATTATAATCTTATTAGAGAAGTGGCTTTAGCAAATATTAGTTATCTTTCTTGCCTTAAATTACAGAACAAACATAGTAAAGAAATTGTTTATTATTTTAGGATTTTTGCAGACTTGAGCTATTTAAGCCTTGCCAAAGAAGAAGAGAATATTTTAAGTTCTATCAATAATAATGCAAATATTAACACGCAAGAAAAAGAAAAAATTTCTAATGCTAGAATAGGACAAGGAAAATACAGAGAAGGACTTTTAAACGAATGTCCTTTTTGCCCCATTACTATGGTTAGTGATGATAGATTGCTTATTGCAAGTCATATTAAACCTTGGCGAATGAGTAATGATTTTGAGAAAACTGACCCGAAAAATGGATTTATGCTAACACCACATATTGACTTTCTCTTTGATAGAGGATTTATAAGTTTTTCAGATTCTAAACAAATGCTACTTAGTCCGTGGATTTCAAAAGCAACTTATAAAAATTTGGGTTTAGTAGGATCTAAAGTTTATCCTAACCTTGCTGTTAGTGGTAGAGAAAAATATCTAGCCTTTCACAGAGAAAATATTTTTAAAACTTAATACTAAAAGCACAGCTATAAATACTATAAAATTCTATCAAACTATAAAAACAATATTTCACATACTTAATGGAAAAGAGAAAATATTTTTTAAGCAATGGAGATATGCAAAGCCTTTGTAAAAATACTAGATTCTAGTAGGTGTGGATACTAAAGAAGCTACGCTTTACCACGGCGCAAAATCTCGCAATGACAGAAAAAGAGGCGTTTGCACTAGAATCCACTTTTTGAAAATGGATCGCCACGCTCACTGCACTCGCTCGCGAGTGAGAGAAAAGGCGCAAGGTGTGAAAAGTGGATTCTAAGAGGGTGATTTTTATCACCGCTTTGGGATTCTAAGATTGCGCGGCTAGAATCGTGGCTTTTCAAGGCTTGCAAGGAGATAAGACTTGCGGTCTATCGACACAGCGAGACGCAGAAATCCGCGATTCTAGCCCGCAAGCTGAATCCTTTGAAAAAGTGGATTCTAGCGATAATGCCCTTTTTCTGTCATTGCGAGCGGATTGAAAATCCGCGTGGCAATCTACTCTCTATACTAGAATCCACTTTTTCTAAAGAAGCTTTGCTTTGTGCTTTTTGGCGTTGTGTCAAAAGTGGATTCTAGGATTTAGTGCTAGGGCTGCTTGTGGGGTTGTGCCATAGCTTGGGCTTCTAGCTCTAGGAGCTTGTCGTAATTTCTCTTGCTGCACTCTAGCAGCTCATCAAACTTAAAGCCTAGCATAACAATGCGGTAAAGATTAGGCTTATGCTTTTTCCAATTATAGAGTGTTTTAGTATCAATGCCCAAAATCCCCGCCATATCACGCTGGGAGAGCTGCTTGCTGCTTGTAGCCTTGGTGGTGCGTGGCGTGGGAGTCTCTAGCGTGGGGCTTGGCATAAGCGACCTTCATTGAATTTTTGCAAGGATATAAACTCTTAGCATAAAAATAAACAAAGTAATATTTACTTGATATATTACTTTTATAGGTAATTATTACTGATTATTAAGTGTAGTTAAAACTTTTTACCGATACACTCCCAAAGGATTTTGACAAGGCGCAGGGCGCAAATATAGGGCAAAGGTGCGGTATGAAAGTAGTGATTCTAGCTGGTGGGCTTGGGACAAGGCTCGCAGAAGAGACGGATATAAAGCCAAAGCCTATGGTAGAGATCGGCGGCTATCCTATTTTGTGGCATATTATGAAGCTTTATGGATTCTATGGGTTTAATGACTTTATTATCCTAACAGGCTACAAATCCCACATCATTAAAGAATACTTCACAAGCTACACTATGCGATATAGCAATGTAACCATCGATCTCTCCACAAACTCCCTGCAAATCCATAGCAGCAATGCCGAGCCTTGGAAAATCACCATACTCTACACCGGACAAGCAAATATGACAGGCTCTAGAATCCACCAAGCAAGAGACTATGTAGGCAATGAGTGCTTCGCGCTCACTTATGGCGATGGGCTAGGGGATATTGACTTACACGCGCTGCTAGATTTTCACAAGAAGCACAAAGGCGCGGTAACGATGACTTCTGTGCTACCTGAGGGGCGATTTGGCGCACTGCACTTTGATGAGAGTGGAGATAGGGTCAGCTCATTTTATGAAAAGCCTAGAGGTGATGTGATGAGCGGAAATGCGATGAGCAAAGATACTAGCGCGCAGCAAGGCTGGATCAATGCTGGGTTTTTCATCTGTGAGCCTAGTGTGTTTGAGTATCTCTCAAGTGATGAATCTTGTATCTTTGAGCAAGAGCCACTGCACAATCTAGCTGCTTCGCGCAATCTCTATGCCTATAAGCACTATGGATTCTGGCAGTGTATGGATACTTTGCGTGATAAGCATAAGCTTGTAGAGCTATGGAGCAGCGGCAAAGCTCCTTGGGCACTATGGCAGCACACCACCACAAAGGACTAGTATGGAACTACAACGCAACGCAAGCGAGCTTACAGGGATTCTAGGGGCGGAGAAAATAGAGCTTCTGCAAGCTATCAACAATACAGCCAAGTGGCGCAGCTACCGCGATACTTACGCCAAAGCGCAAAAGCTAGAGGTGCTTACACCCTATCCCTTGCAGATAGATTTTGAGCTCAATGCTACTTGCAATCTCGCCTGCCCTATGTGCCCGCTATCAATGGAGCATAACGCAGAAAAATCCCATATCAATTTCCCCTATGAGCTGTTTTGCAAAATCATCGATGATGGCGTGCCAAAGGGCTTAAAGGCGATCAAGCTAAACTACCTAAATGAGCCACTGCTGCGCAAGGATTTAGAACGCTTCATCACCTATGCCAAAAAGGCGGGCGTGCTTGATGTGTATTTCTCTAGCAATGGACTTTTGCTAAATGAAAATCGCATACGCTCTTTGGTGGATTCTGGGCTAGATCGCTTGCAGATCTCTATTGATGCTAATTCCAAAGACATCTATGACATTATCCGCCCGGGTGGGGACTATAAGCGCGTGGTAGAAAATGTCCTAGCTCTTTTAGCCTACAAAAAGCAAAGAGACTCGCTAACACCGCTTGTGCGGGTGAATTTTGTCCGCACACAGCGCAATGAATTTGAGCTGCAAGATTTCCTAGCATTTTGGCAAGATAAGGCAGATATGATCGGCGTGCAAGAGATGGTGCTACCCACGAAATCCAAAGAGACCATACGCTCCAAAACCACGCAAAAAAAGCATAATTTCTCCTGCTCCTTCCCCTATAAGCAGCTTGTCATCACTGCCGAGGGCAGTGTGCTGCCTTGCTGCACCTTTTGGGGTGAGAAGCTAGCTTTAGGCAATATCCTAGAGTCTTATAAGCAAAATGGGCGCGTGGATATAGAGGGCTTCTGGCTAGGGGAGAAAATGCAAGAGCTTCGCGCCTTGCATAAGGCAGGGGGATTTGCGAAAAGTGCTATTTGCAAGCAGTGTGTGCTAGGGGCAGTTGATGAAGCCTAGCCTAGAATCCACTTTTGAAAACGCCCAAAATGTAAGCGAGCTGCAGGCGGCAAAAGTGGATTCTAAAGAAAAAATGGATTGCCACGCCACTGCTAGCGCAGCGGCTCGCAATGACAGCACACAAAACGCTTACACAAGCATAAGCACCGCTTGCAATGGTGATGAAAACAGCCTTTGTGAAAAAGTGGATTCTACAAACGCACAAGAAATATCAAAAGTGGATTCTAGGAACGCGCAAAATCTACATAAGCAAGCTGACTCTACCTTTTGTCATCGCCACGACTTCCGCAAGGAAGTCGTGGCGATCCATAAAGGCGTGAAAGCGGATTCTAGGAGTGATGATTGTGCTAGCGCAGAATTTGTGGATTCTAAAGAAACATCGGCTACGCCTAAGCGGTATCCCTTGTTTTCTAAAGAAACTTCGCGTTGCTCGTTTTCTAAAGAAACTGCGTTTTGCGATGACAAGCAGCCAAACGATTCTAAGAATTGCGGTGGGGCTTTGCGGGCTTTGGGGCAGTTTGGGGGTGGGAGTTACCTAAGCGGTAATGACTGCCCCCAAACTGCCCCAATCGCGTCAAATTGCTCGCCCAAAGCTGAATTGATCGCACCCAAATTTCATATCTTTTTTAACGCCTCCACCCCCTACCTCAAATATCTATCCGTGCTTTTGCATAGCATTGTAGCCCACGCCAATGCCGCTGATAGCACGCCTTTTAGCTTCCATATTTTGCTAGATTCTAGGGGCTTTGATGAATATAGCCCCCAAGAGCTAGCCAAGCTACCTGCCCTAGAATCCTTGCTAAATAGCGTGCATTCTTGCGCGATTATCACGCACGATTGCGCCGCGCTTTTAGATACCTTGCCTGTGGAGGTAAATCCCTCTCGCGTGATTTATAGCAGGCTATTTCTCGCGCGTTTTGTTGATTTGTGTGTGGAGAAGTGCTTATATCTTGATGTAGATATGCTAGCACTTGGGGATATAAGGGAGATTTTTGCAAATGATTTGCAAGACTCTATCATCGCAGTAGCAAGAGATGTAGTAAGCACACAAGCCCCACTACCAGCCAAAGATCGCTCCAAAGCCCCCTATGTCTTTGGCAAAAAGCACTGCTACTTCAACTCTGGAATGATGCTAGTCAATCTCCCCAAGTGGCGTGCGTGCAAGATCGAGCAGCAGGCATTGGCATTTTTGCAAGCATATAGCCCTATATACTTTGATCAAGATGTGCTAAATGCCATAATTAGCGATCAAATCACCTTGCTTGATATATGCTGGAATTTTCAAATGCAGTTTTATAATCAATATAGATTCTATGAATACCGCATAGCACAAGGACTATCACGCACCAATCCCCTAGCACAAAGCTTTCATAATAGAAAGCTTATCCACTATGTCTGCGAGCCAAAGCCGTGGGACTCCCCCTATCTCGCGCTAGATTCTACGCATTTGCCGATGTTTGGCTATGAGCGTGCGATCTGGTGGGATCTAGCGCGGAAAACAAAGCCCTTTGCCAAAGAGCTTATAGAGCTAGAATCCAGCTTTGCAAGCACTGTGCTAGAAGGCTACGCCCACGCACTAAGCAAGGACTTGCAAGCAATGCAGCTGCGAGTGGATAAAATCATAGCCCTACTCAAAAACCCTCTAGGCTTTGTGTATCGCGCGTGCAAGGCGAGATTTACACAATAATCTCTTGCAAAGCTACTTGCTAGAATCTAGCAGGGCTAGCTCATCTGCCACGCTTGCTTCAAAGCTCTCCCTAGGCTTAATCAGTCTCGCCCCATCAGCATAAATCCCCACTTCTGCTGGGCGCATTCTGGCATTATAGGTGCTAGCCATAGAGTAGCCATACGCCCCAGCATTGCTAAAGCCTAGCAATGCGCCATTGTGCAAGGGGGGCAGGGCGATATTTTTGCAAAAGGTGTCGCTGCTCTCACACACAGGTCCTACAATGTCAGCTTTTGGCATTGGTTTTGGCGTTGCATTTGAGCGATAAATCGTGGATTCTGCGGCGCGGGCTTGCTCATTATCGCCTAGATAAATCCCTTCGCCCGCGCCTTGAAAGCCACGATTTCTCATCTCAACTGCTGCCGCCTGTGGTTTTTTATCAAACACACTTTCTGCATTTTTCTCCAAAATCCTAGAATCCTTTGCTGGCTCGCTTAGAGTTGTGGCGGTGCTAGAATCCACTTTTTCTAAAGAAGCTACGCTTTGTGCTTGTGAGTTAGCGGAAGTTTCAAAAGTGGATTCTAGGGGTTCTACTTTGTGGGCGTTTTGCTTAGAATCCGCTTTTTTGTTTTTTGTGCTTGTGGATTGCCACGCCACTGCTGGTGCAGTGTCTCGCAATGACAATGAGACGGAGGTTTCACACTCGGCTTGGCTTTCTTCTTCTAGGATTCTAGGAATTCTAAAGAAACCTGCTTCGGCTTCGCCTTGCACCGCTGTCGCTTGTTTTCTAAAGAAGCTTCGCTTTGCGGTGGGGCTGTGGGAAAAAGTGGATTCTAGGGCAATATCCTCGCGGCAGGATTTTTCTAAAGAAACATCGCCTGTCGGCGAGCGGTATCCCTTGTTTTGAGCTAAAAATGGGGCTTTGCAAGGCGATTCAAGGGATTTACCTTGCGTGGTAATGAGCGCAGAATCGCCGCCGCAATCGCCATTTTTAGCCAAAAAGCCAACGCGATCACTACAAGCCGAATTCTGTAAAATGATAGGCTGATGATATGCACCATACAACGCCGGTCTCACAAGATCATTCATACCCGCATCGACAATGACAAATCGCTTTGACTCTGTGAGCTTTTGGCTAATGACTCGCGTAAGCAGCAGCCCGCTATCGCCCACAATCCTTCTGCCCGGCTCGCAAATAATAGTCCAATCACAGCCACTAAGCGTGCTTAAAATGCCTTGCGCATAGCTATATAAATCAATGGGTTTTTCATCTTCATAGCGTATCCCAAGCCCTCCGCCGATGTCAAAAAAGCGCAAGTTGATCCCTAGGGCTAGCAAGCTGCGCGCAAGATCGGCGATCTTACGCGCAGCTTGGGTGAGTGGCTCTAGATCTGTGAGCTGACTACCTATGTGAAAATGTATCCCCACAGGCTCTAAAAATGCAGATTTATGGGCGTAGAGATACATTTGCTTGGCACTCTCCATATCCACGCCAAATTTGTTTTCGTGTAAGCCTGTGGAGATGTAGGGGTGGGTTTTGGCGTCGATATTGGGATTGACACGGATAGAGATTCTGGCTTTTTGTGTTTCTGGCGTTGGCTTTTTGCGAAAAAGTGGGGAGTTTGTGGCTCGCTGCGTCGATAGACCGCAAGTCTTATCTCCTTGCTCGCCACTGCACAACCCCACTTTTTCATCAAAAATCCTGCCGCCTGCGGCGTGGTTATCAAACGCACTTTCAGTTTTTGCACTTTGTGGCTCGCTCACATTTTGGGCGTTGCCACTAGAATCCACTTTTTTATTTGCGGCGGATTTTTCCAAACCGCCCTGTTTTTCTTCTTCAAGGATTCTAAGAATTGCGGTGGGGCTTTGCGAAAAAGTGGATTCTAGGGCAGTTTGCTCGCGGCAGGAGGTTTCACACTCGGCTTGGCTTTCTTCTTTAAGGATTCTAGGAATTGCGGTGGGGCTTGCGTAGTTTTTTGGGGATTTACTAAAGAAACCTGCTTCGGCTTCGCCTTGCACCGCTTCGCTTGTTTTGGGGGCAGAGCTAGACTGATGGTCTGCGGTTGCCTCCAAATCCCCAAAATCTGCGGAATGACTACCCAAAGCCGAATCCACGAGCGATTTAGCTATCGCCTCTACACGCTTTAGCTCCTCAAACGACTCCACATTGATAAACAAAATCCCAAGCTCCAATGCTTCTTTTATCTCATCATCTTTTTTGCCCACACCAGAGAAGATGATTTTATACTTAGGGATTCCAGCTAGCAGTGCGCGCTTGACCTCGCCGATCGACACGCAGTCTGCCCCGCTGCCAAGCTCGGCTAAAAGGCGCAGGACGCTAAGGTTGGAGTTTGCTTTCAATGCGTAGCAAATAAGCGATTTACGCGCGTTAAAGGCTTGCTTAAAGCTAAGAAAATTGCGCTTGATTTGCTCCATATCATAGACATAAAGCGGTGTGCCATAAGTGCGTGCTAGCTCTTGTAGAAGCTGGATTCTCTCAGGGCTAAGGTGGCTTTTTGCAGTCATTATCTATCCTATTTGGTAAAACTTTGTGGCTATGCTACACGCGTAATGTTGCGAGTAAAACGACAAAAAATAAGCTAAAATTCTACCAAAATTATGAAAAGTTAGGTGTGTAAGGTCGAGTATATGGAAGAACTGCTCTTTTATCTTAGTTTGTTTATCTTTGTGATTTTAGCCTGCATTATTGTCGTAGCGCGTTTTAGCAAGCCCGCTCCTGCAAGGGATTCTAGTGATGAGTATGAGATCATCAATTTTGAGACAATGCTTTTGCCGCTTGAGTTTTCTTCTAGCTCAAATGATCAATTAGCCCAAGCTGTGGCAAAGATGTTTGAGCATTATGATGAGCTAGCGATGACCACCACGCAAAAGCGATTTTTCCTCTACTGCCTTAGCAAGCACCCAAATGTCCAAGCAGATCTCGTGCTACAAACGCTTGATGATATGAGCAACCTAAACCCTAGCATAGCCAAAGAGCTTGAAGCAAGTGTGAAAAAGGGGCTTGATAGGCGCGATCTAGTCAAGCGAATGGTCTAGCCAGATCTAGCAATGGAGCTAGTAGAATCCACTTTTATCCCGCTGTTTTTGGTATTTACTAGTGCGCTGGCATTGTCTTTGGGGCATTGCGTGGGTATGTGCGGAGGCATTGTGCTAGCTTTCACACAGATGAAAAAGCCTAGCTGGGTGGGGCATTTGGCATATAGTGTGGGGCGATTGTGTAGCTATGAGTGCATTGGCATAGGCTTTGCGCTGCTTGGCAGGGCATTTGCTCTAAGCTATGTGTGGCGTGAGTGGGCGAGCGTGCTTGTGGGGGTGCTGCTTATCATCTACGCGCTATGCTATGGCTTTTTCCCAAGGATCTTGCGCTTCTTAGAGCCAAAAGTGGATTCTAGGTGGCTTGGCAGGGCTTTTGGCACATTGCTGCATTCGCGCTCTTTATGGAGCTTTTTTGGCATTGGGGTGCTAAATGGTTTTCTGCCCTGTGGGCTGGTGTATTTTTTCGCTCTTTATACGCTAAATGAGCAGATTTTAGGGCTTAGTGGCGTGATGGGGGCGGTGTGTGTGATGGGGGTGTTTTGGCTAGGGAGCTTGCCTAGTATGCTAGGGCTAGGCACATTAGCTAGCGTGCTTCAAGCCTATCAAAAGCAGGCATTTTGGGCGAGTCTTGTGGCGATGCTAGGGCTTGGTTTATGGAATATTTATACAGGCATTACTATAATGCAGGGCTAAAGGAGTGTGATGAAAAAGGCGGTGTTTTTTGACAGAGATGGCGTGATCAATAAAGATCTAGGCTATGTGTATAGGCAAGAAGACTTTGTCTTTAATGATGGTATTTTTGACGCGCTGCGCTTTTGCAAGGAGCAGGGGTTCTTGCTTTTTGTCATAACGAATCAAAGCGGCATAGGCAGGGGATACTACACGCTAGATGATTTCCGCGCGATCACTACATATATGCAAAATGAGCTAAAAAAGAAGCTTGGATTTGGCTTTGATAGTATCTACTTCTGCCCCCATACAGAAGAAGAAGACTGCCTATGCCGCAAGCCTAGAGCTGGTATGATAGACCAAGCCAAAAAGGACTATGATCTAAAGCTTACTGAGTGCTTTATCATCGGTGATAAGATCACTGATATGCAAGCAGGGCAAGCAGGTGGGATCCGCCATAAACTCCTTGTAGGCAAGCTCCCTAAAGAACGCTTCGCCAAAATCGATCATCTCCACATAATCCCAAACACCTTGGCAATTTGTGAAAGTATGCAAACTATCCTTTCTATATAGGAGTGTAAAATGTCTATCCCCAATCCAAAAATCCCCGAGCATTTGCTCCCTGATCTAGCTGGCAAGAGCGTCCTTATCACCGGTGGCGCGGGCTTTATCGGCAGCTCACTTGCTGCTTACTTCCAAGCTCATCATAAAGATACACGCATAATCGTGCTAGATAAATTCCGCGATGGCGAGTGCTTCCCAAGTGGGAATCCCACTTCGCTAGGGCATTTTAAAAATCTCTTAGGCTTTAATGGCGATGTGCTAGCCCTTGATATTACCAAAGGCTTAGAGATTTTAGAGAAAATCCACTTTGACTATGTCTTCCACCAAGCTGCCATAAGCGATACCACTGTAAGCAATCAAAAGCTAATGATAGAGACCAATCACCACGCGTTTTTAGAGCTTTTGCATATCGCGCTACAAAAGGGCGCGAAGATGATTTATGCAAGCTCGGCAGGCACTTATGGCAACACGCCTGCCCCAAATATCATAGGCTCTGGCGAGAATCCAGAAAATATCTATGGCTACTCAAAATTGCTTATGGATAATAGCGTGCGTAAAATCCTAGCAGATGCCCCAAGCACGCCAATCGTGGGGCTACGCTACTTCAATGTCTATGGCAGGAGAGAATGCTACAAGGGCAAAACCGCTTCGATGATTTTGCAGCTAGGCTTACAGGCGATACATTCTGGGCGTGTTAGGCTCTTTGAGTTTGGTGAGCAGATGAGAGATTTTGTGTATATCGATGATGTGGTAGCGGCAAATGTGCTAGCGATGAATGCGCAAAAAGGCGGGATCTATAATGTGGGCTTTGGGGTAAGCCGTAGCTTTAATGACATTATTGCGATTTTGCGCAAGGAGCTAGCTGCCCTAAGTGTGCATAAAAATCTAGCACCCCTAGGGGATTTCACGCTTGAATATATCAAAAACCCTTACACATTTTTCCAAACCCACACCCAAGCAGACATCACGCAAACAACCAACGATCTAGGCTATACCCCAGCATATAGCCTAGAAGATGGCATAAAAGACTATATACAGGCAATTTATGCCTTATCTCAAGCAAAGGACTTGCTATGCTAAGACTGCATAATAAAACCCCTAGAATCCTTGTCATAGGGGATTTGATGGTAGATCACTATATCTGGGGGTCGTGTAATAGAATCTCCCCAGAAGCCCCTGTGCAAGTAGTCAATGTCAAGACCGAGAGCAATCGCCTAGGTGGGGCGTGCAATGTAGGGGCAAACCTTAACGCCCTTGGGGCAAGGGTGAGTATGTGTGGGATCATCGGCGATGATAGCTTAGGCAAATGGCTTGTTGGCGAGCTAGATCGGCTAGGGATTGATGTCTCTTACATTATCCCAACTAACCGCCCCACCACGCAAAAAAGTAGGATTCTAATCTCTCATCAGCAAGTTTTGCGTGTCGATAGGGAAGAATCCGCCCCCATAACGCCCCAGCTAGAAGATGAGCTATTTGAGCTGCTATGCCATAAGCTACATAATTTTGATGCGATTATTGTGAGTGATTATGCTAAGGGCTTGCTTACTCCAAGCTTCACAAAGCGGGTCATCACCCTTGCTAGAAGCTGCAATCGCCTTGTGCTTGTCGATCCAAAGGGGAGCGATTATGCCAAATACAAAAACGCCACACTACTCACGCCCAATAAGCTTGAAGCAAGCCTTGCTACACAGATACAAATCACTGATGATACAAGCCTAAAAGCTGCGATGAAAAAGCTCCAAGCCCTATGCAAGCTTGATATTTGCTTGGTTACACTTAGTGAAGATGGGATTGCTATTTTGCGTGATGATAGCCTAGTCAAATCCCCTACCATTGCTAAAGAAGTCTATGATGTAACAGGGGCTGGCGATACGGTTATAGCCGCCTTAGCCTTTGGGCTTAGTAGTGGGCTTGATATTTATCAAGCAAGTGATTTTGCCAATGCGGCTGCGGCGGTGGTGATCGGCAAGATCGGTAGTGCGAGCGCAAGCTTGAGTGAGATTATAAGCTTTTTGCACGATGGGGTATATGCGGATTCTAAGGTCATCAGCCAGCAAGAGTTACACGCACTGCTAAAGAGCCTACACGAGAAAAAGATCATATTCACCAATGGCTGCTTTGATATTTTGCACGCGGGGCATATTTCGTATTTGCAAAAGGCAAGGGAGCTTGGGGATTTGCTTATTGTGGGGCTAAATAGTGATAGCTCGGTAAAAAGGCTAAAGGGCGAGAGCCGCCCCATAATCCCCCAAGAAGATCGCGCCGCAGTGCTAGCTGGGCTAGAGTGCGTGGATTTTGTCGTGATCTTTGAAGAGGACACGCCTTTAGAGCTTATTAAGCTCATTAAGCCTGCTGTGCTTGTAAAAGGTGCGGACTATGTGGGCAAAGAGGTTGTAGGCAGTGAGTTTGCTAAAGAAGTCAAGCTCATAGAGTTTGTGCAAGGCAGATCTAGCACAAGTATTATTGAAAAAATCCGATCTTTATAGAGCTATTTAAGGAGAATCTATGCAGAGCTTTATCCATAATGAAATCACTGAGAGTATCGCCACACTGCAAGCCACGCTTGCATTACAGCCACAAATCGAGCAAGTAGCAAGGAAGCTTAAGGCGGTGCTGGATTCTGGCGGGAAAATTATCGCCTTTGGCAATGGTGGCAGCGCAGCAGATGCGCAGCATTTTGCCGCGGAGCTTAGTGGGCGGTATAAAAAGGAGCGCAAAGCCTTGGCTGGGATTTCTATCACCACAGATACTTCAGCACTCACTGCCATAGGCAATGACTATGGGTTTGAGTTTGTGTTTTCTCGTCAAGTCGAAGCACTTGCGCACAAAGGGGACGCGCTCTTTGGTATTAGCACAAGCGGGAATTCTGCTAATGTGCTAAAAGCCTTTGAAGTAGGGCGAAGGCTTGGGTGCTACTGCGTGGGGCTAAGTGGCAAGGGTGGAGGCAAGATGAATGAGCTTAGTGAAAATCTCGTAATCCCAAGCGATAACACCCCTAGAATCCAAGAAGCACATATCCTTGTGATCCATAGTATTTGCGGACTACTTGAAATGGATTATTAGGCTTAATACTCCACGCCGATCTCTCGCAGTCTCTCGCGCAAAAGGCGCATTTGGATATTTTTGTCAAAGCACCATTTAGGTGCGAGCAGGCTCTCTTCGTGCGCACCAGCACTAATGCGGTGGATCACCACTTCAGGCGGGAGCATTTGGATAGATTTGATGATTAAATCCGCATAGGATTCTAAGTCGATTGGGATATAGCGATTAGCGTGATACATACGCGCTAAAGGTGTGCCTTCTATGACATAGAGCGGGTGGATTTTAATGCCATCAATCCCCCACTCAAGCACCTTTTGTAAAGAGTGTAGCATCATCTCGCTACTCTCATCAGGCAGCCCATAGATCAAATGCGCACATACTTTGATCCCATTTGCTCTTGTTGCAGCAAATAGCTCTTTGATCCCCTTGCTTGTGTGGGCGCGATTGATCTTGCGCAAAGTTTCATCAAAGACTGATTGCACCCCATACTCCAGCCAGATCTCCGCGCCATTTTTGACAAACTTCCCTAGCATAGCAAGCACCCTAGAATCCACACAATCCACGCGCGTGCCGATACTTAGCCCCACGACATTAGCAAAGCCCAAAGCCTTGCTAAAGAGTGCTTGCAAGGTCTCTAAAGGCGCGTAGGTGTTGGTATAAGATTGGAAATACACCATATATTTTTGCACGCTAAATTTGCGCTTGTGAAATTCTGTATGCCACAAAAATTGCTCTTCTAGCTGGCTTAGCTGCTTAGGTAGCAAGGGGTTTGTGGAGAGATTTGGGCGCATTGTGGGGCTAGAATCCACTTTTGGCACTTTGATCGCACTTGGCGAGAAGCTCTCATTACAGCAGTAGATGCAGCCGCCTTTAGCCAGCGTGCCATCGATATTAGGGCAGGTGAAGCCTTGCAGGGTTATGGGGATTTTACGCACGCGCTGCCCAAAGCGTGCCTTGAAATATCGCCCAAGTGTTAGTAGCTCTCTAGCTTGCGAGAGTGTGTGTGGCGAGACTTGGGATTGGTCAAAAGTGGATTCTAGGCTACGAGAGCGCGCAGAGTCAAAAGTGGATTCTAGCATCGCTGGGATTATCGCTTATAGATAGAATCCACATAGCAGCCATCAAAGCAGGCTTGGCAGTAGGAGAGCTTTTCTTGCTTTGGCTTGCCTACTACCGCGCTAGATTCTATGCTTTTTTGCAAGCCTTCTAGGGATAAAAAGCCTAGATAATCCGCGCCGATGAAGCTCTGCACTTCCTTTAAGCTATGGCTTGCACAGATGAGTTGCTCTTTTTCTGGGGTATCTACGCCATAGTAGCAAGGAGCGATTGTGGGGGGCGCGGAGATTAGTAGGTAGATTTTACGCGCACCGGCTTGGCGCAGGATTTTGATGATCTGCTTGCTTGTGGTGCCTCGCACCAAAGAGTCATCAATCACGATAATATCTCTGCCTTTGATGAGTCCGGCTATGGGATTTAATTTAAGCTTTACTTTTAGCTCCCTTGCTTGTTGCGTTGGCTCGATAAAGGTCCGCCCTACATAGTGATTGCGGATAATGCCTAGCTCAAAGTCTATGCCACTTTCTTTCGCATAGCCTAGGGCTGCTGCCACGCCAGAGTCTGGCACCGGGATCACCATATCAGCTTTGAGCTTATGCTCTTTTGCTAGCTGCTTGCCGAGATTTTTGCGCACTTCATAGACATTGCGCGAGAATACCACGCTATCAGGACGCGCGAAATACACATATTCAAACACGCAGGGAAATGGTGTGGGGGCTTTGTAGTGATAGGATTTGTAGGTGGGGTTTGTCGCGCTTTTTTCAAAGACTAGCATTTCTCCGGGCTCAATATCGCGCACAAATTGCGCACCGATTAGATCAAAAGCACTCGTCTCACTTGCCACAATGTAGCCCTGCGTGCCATCATCATTTTCTATCTTGCCTAGGCTTAAGGGGCGCAAGCCATAGGGATCACGGATAGCAAACATCTTGGTGCGCGATAAAATCACTAGGGCGAATGCCCCATCGATTTGGCGGATGGATTCTATAATGCGCTCACTTAGCGTGGCACGCTGGGATTTGGCGATTAGGTGGATTAGCACTTCTGTATCAAGGTGGCTTTGGAAGATTGAGCCTTGTATGGTGAGATCATCGCGCAGTATATCGGCGTTGGTGAGATTGCCATTGTGGGCGATAGCGATTTGCCCAAGGGAATAGCGAGCGAAAATAGGCTGGCACTCATTGATACTATCTTCGCCTGCGGTGGAGTAGCGATTATGCCCGATAGCAGCAAAGCCCGTGAGATTTGCCAAAATCTCTGGCTCAAAGACTTGGGTTACAAGTCCGTTGTTTTTATATAGGGAGATTTTTTGGGCATTGCTTACGGCTATCCCGCTGGCTTCTTGCCCTCTGTGCTGCATAGCAAATAGCCCATAGTAAGCTAGGATATTGGCATTTGGCGCATTATACACGCCAACGACCGCGCATTTTTCTTTAAAATCTGCTAGTTTTGATGGACACATAATGACTCCTTAAGTGTGGTGGATAGGCAGAGGGCAAAAACTCTCGATAATGCAGCCCTCGATAGTAAAACTATTGACCCTATCACTATGCGTGTAAGTGATATTAAAATTTTGCGCATCAAGGGTGTTTTTGATGATATACATTCCAAGTCCAAAGCCCTGCGAGCTAGGCTTGGTAGAGTCCTTGAAGTAGGGCTTGCAGTAGTCTTCAAAGGGCATTGTAAGTGGTGCGCCGTAGTTGGAGATGATGAGATTGCGTCCATCGGATTCTAGGGATACTTTGCCATCGGTGCTGTATTTAATGGCATTATCGATGAGGTTTTTTACTGACATTGCAAAGAGATCAAAATCAGCTTTGATTAGGTCATTGGGGCAGTGGTTTGCTATGGGAGAGCATTCTAGCCTATCAATGAGAAGCATTTTTTCTACATAGCTTACAAGCTCTTGCACGCTAAATTCACTTTTTTGGAGATTGTAATTGTGCGAAGAGAGCTGCTCGATTTTGGCAAATTCATCGATTAAGAAATTTAGCCGATCAAAGGCAGAGACTAGGCGTTGCTTTTGTGTGGGGTTTTCTACCATTTCAGCAGTGATTCTGCCCTTGGTGATGGGGGTCTTTAGCTCGTGCATAATGGAGCGCAAAAAAAGCGTGCGAGAATTATTAAGCGCATTTATGCGCTTAATCGCCTTGTGAAATTCGTTTGCAAGCTCACCTATCTCATCTTTTTGTGGGATCCTGCAATCTACCTGCACATCGCCTTTGGCAAATTTCCTAATCTGTCTGCGTAGATAAATCATCGGTAGCAGTGAGCGTATCACTAGGGCAAAAAGTAGCACCAAAATCACTGATCCTATTAAAATGACTAAGTAGTAATTAACATAAAAACTACGCATAGAATCCTTATATAAATACACTTCGCCCTCACTCACGACCAAGATCAGCAAATCATCTTGGATCTCCACAGATCGCAGAAAGATCCCGGGCGTGTCATAGGGGATCGGGATTGATTGGATAATGGCTTGTCGCAAGCGATTGTCGTTGATTTGTATAAAGCCCACTTCTTTTAGGTAGTTTTGTATGGTTTCAAGGTTGTTTTCTTGGGAGATTATGCGGTTAAAGACAATGCTGATTTTCTCGTATTTTTCTTTTTCATTAGTATTATCATATCGCTCGGCTTGAAATTTTAAGAAGTAAAATGAAAAGGCAAAAAAACTCCCCATAGCAAACAAAAATAGCATAGAGATTTTAAAAAATATTGAGTGTTTCATAGAGTAGGGGCGTGGCGTTTAAAATTCAAGCTTATAGCCCACGCCACGCACAGAGATGATATGCTTTGGCTTTTTGGGGTCATCTTCGATTTTGGCACGCAGTCGCCCGATGATCACATCAATGCTTTTATTAGAGCTTTCTGGGTTTATGGATTCGGATTCTATGGCGATGGCTTCACGGGTAAAGACATTGCCCTTTTTGCTAATGAGCAGTGTCAAAATCTCGTATTCTGCGCGAGTGAGACTAAGCTTTTTATCGTGGAAGTAGATTTCACGGCTATTTTTATCGATACGGAAAGTTGGGCTTGCTTCTTTGATCTCATCTTTTTGGGGTTTGTTGTTGTAGCGGCGCAGGAGTGATTGGATCCTAGCTAGAAGCTCTTTGGGGTCATAGGGCTTTGGCAGATAGTCATCAGCCCCACTCTCTAATGCCCGCACTTTGTCATCGACATCACTGCGGGCTGAAGAGATGATAATGGGGATATTTTTTTGCTTGGCGACTCGCTTGCACACTTCAAGTCCATCAAGATTAGGCAGAGTCAAATCAAGCAGCAATAGATCAAAATGCTTGGCATTGATCGCGCTCATACCAGTGTAGGGCTCATCATAGCTTGTTACATTTATGTCGTGTTGGGAGAGATACTCGCTCAAAATCTCTGCAAGCTCTACATCATCTTCTATCATCAAGACTTCTAGCATAGTATTCCTTTGGATAGCTATTGTGGGGCGTATCGTATCAAAAATAGTTTAAATAATGGATAAAGATTTGCAAAGAGTGAAAGAGAAGGGCTACTGCTGGAGGGGGGTGCAGTAGCCCAAGTAGCGCAGCTTTGGAGGGGATAAGCTACGCTACTGCCTTAAAGGCGAGCGGATTGTAACGAGTTTTGGTAAATATGGCTAGAATCCAGCTCTTGCTAGGCTGCGTTAGTGGGATTTGCGCTTGAAGTCAAATGTATGGAGAAATTTGCGTGCGCGCTCGGTGGCAGGATTGGTGAAAAACTCATTAGGCGTGCTTTCTTGCACGATCTTCCCATAATCCAAAAACACGATTTTATCGCTCACCGCCTTGGCAAAGCCCATTTCGTGCGTTACGATCATCATCGTCATACCAGAATCTGCTAGCTCTAATATCACATCAAGCACCTCTCTTACCATTTCTGGATCAAGCGAGGCGGTTACTTCATCAAAGAGCATAAGCTTTGGGTTCATACACAATGCCCGCACGATCGCTACGCGCTGCTTTTGCCCGCCGCTTAGCTCCTTGGGGTAGTAGCGTGATTTGGATTCTAGTCCTACGCGCTTTAGCAGGCTTTTGGCTTGGTCTAGCACTTCATCGCGCGCGCGTTTTTGCACCTTTATGGGTCCTAGCATAATGTTTTCTTCTACGCTTAAGTGTGGGAATAGCTCATAGTTTTGAAACACCATACCAATGTCTTGGCGCACTTTTGTGTAGTCTGTGTGCTTGGTGTTGATCTGCTTGGATTCTAGGTAGATCTCGCCTTTTTGCGTGGATTCTAGTCCGTTGATACAGCGCAGAAGCGTGGATTTGCCGCAGCCGCTAGGTCCTAGCAGGGTCAGCACGCAGCCTTTCTCAAGCTTTAGCGTGATGTCATCTAGGACTAGGTGATTGCCATAAGATTTGCATAAATGTGTGATTTGAAGCATTTAGTGATCCTTTAGATTCTAGGCTTTGGCGCGATTTTCTAGGGATTTGGCTAGGCGTGAGAGCGGAAAGCACATCGCAAAATACCCTACAAGTAATGCGCCATATACGCTAAAAGCCGCAGTGGGGATAGAGCGGTTGGCTTCGATGATCTGGCGACCGACTTGTAGCATATCGGCAATACCGATGAAAAGCAAAAGAGCGGTTGTCTTAATCATACGGGTAAAGAGATTGATAAGCCCGGGCAAAAGTCGCTTGCTAGCAATGGGCAAGATGATGAAAATCTGTGCTTGCAGTGGCGATAGCCCAAGGGATAGGGCGGATTCTCTTTGGTGTTTATCGACACTTGATAATGCCCCTCGCACGAGATCTGCCATCTCCGCTCCACCCCAGAAGCTAAAGACTAGCACCGCTACGGCGATGTTTGATAGGCTTATATGGAGGAGTTGCGGCAAGCCAAAGTAGCAGACATACAGCAAGGCTAGAATAGGGATAATGCGCACCGATTCTAAATAGAGCTTGCAGGCTATGCGCAAGATCATAAAGCGCGATAGCATCATAAACCCCACAACTATGCCAATGACAATCGAGCAAGCAATCGCCACAAGCGCGATAGAAAAGCTCACCCCAAGCCCCTGTAATAAACGCAAAAGATTATTCCCAGCAAATAACACTTCCATAGCTATCCTTATAGTCGTTTTTGCAAATGCGCTTCTAGCGCGCTTGCTGCTAGCGATATGGGCAAAAGTATCGCGATATATACGATAAGCAGCATACTCAATGCCTCGTAAGTTTTGCCATATAGATCAATAATATCTTTGCTAATGTATAAAATATCTGCTAGTGCCAAAATCCCAACGACAGAAGTTTCTTTGATGAGGAAGATGACATTTGCCGTGATCCCGGGCAGGGCTACACCTAGGGCTTGGGGCAAGACTACAAAGCGCAGTATCCCAAAGCGCGATAGCCCTATGCTAAGGGCGGATTCTACTTGGGCTTTGTGGATACTACTAAGTCCTGCGCGAAAGCTCTCGCACATATATCCGCCTCCTAGAAATGCAAGTGCTGAAGTCGCGCAAGTAAAGGCAGAGAGCGTTATGCCAACTTTTGGCAAAGCAAAGTAGAGGAAAAAGAGCTGGATAAGCAAGGGGGTATTTCGCGCAAGCTCGACATAGCTTGTGATAAGCGCGTGTAAAGCCCGCAGGAAAAAGGCTTTTATCTTGCTACTATGGGCGATCTCACGCTCACATTCCACAAGCACGCAAGCACACACAAGTCCGATGATGATAGCTAGGGCAATACCGCAAAGTGATATTTCAAGTGTCAGGATCACGCCGCTTGTAAAAAGCCCGATATGCTCCCACATAAACGCAAAATCAAGCATAATCTCTCCTTGAATGCTTGCTGAAGTGTCTAAGCTTAAAGCGCGCGATTATAGCATAAGTGGCATAGTGCAGTGCCTAGAATCCACTTTTGCAAACGCACAAAAAGTGGATTCTAGGGGGTGGGCGATTCAGCCTTGAGTGAGCAATTCACGCCATTGAAAAAATTTAGGGCAGTCACTATCGCCAAGATAGCTCCTGCCCTAAATTTTTTCAAAGCACGCAAAGCCCCACCGCAATGCTTAGAATCGTTCGGCAGTAAAGCAGGCTTTGTAAAGCAAACCAAGCTTTTTGAAGTAAAACAGGCTTTGTGAAAACACCTTTTATCGTCATTGCGAGCGAGTGAAACGAGCGTGGCAATCCATAAGCAAGGCGCAACCGCGCTTCTTTAGTAATCCATAGACAATAAAACGCATAATCACAAAAAGTGGATTCTAGTAAGCCAACTCCCTATCTGTCATCGCGAGCCTTGTGCCAACAAGGCGTGGCGATCCATACGCAAAACGCGGATTCTAGGATTAGGCTTTGTGGGGGGATAGTAAATAAGATTTTTAATTGTATGATAAATATCAATGCAATAAAGCAAAACTTAAAACAAACAAGATAGAATCCACTTTTACACGATTTACGCAAACAAACTTAAGGTTACACAATGGCAAAAACAAAAGTAGCTAACACCAATCTCCACGATGCCAAGAAAAATAAAAAAGATGAGTTCTACACGCAACTAAGCGATATAGAAAATGAATTGCAACACTACAAAGAGCATTTCAAAGATAAAATTGTCTATTGCAACTGCGATGACCCACTGCAAAGTGCCTTTTTTGAATACTTTTTCAAAAATTTCAAATGGCTTGACTTAAAGGCTCTCATTACCACTTGCTATAAAAGTCAAAATTACAGAGAAGTAAGCACAGAAGATTCCCCCAAAAAAGCCTATGCGATCAAAATCCATAGAGATGATGTGATAAAAGATGAGCTGATAAACCCACAAAAGCACTCCATTGATGATGTAGATAAAGTTTTATCATCAATGCACCCACTAAAAGATGTAGAAGCCGTTCTCTCTCTCTCTCTCTCTCTAATAGCCAAACACAATCACAAGAAACACTAAAAGCCTTTGAAGCTAATAAACACAAGCTTTTTGAAAACTTTAGAGCCGAGCTAGAATCTGGACTGCCCAAAGAATCCACACAAAAAAGCACGAAATCCCCCAAGCACCCAAAACTTTTTGAGATAACTGAAGATAAAGGGCTAAATAATGCAGGGGATTTTAGAAGCAAAGACTGCATAGAGCTGCTTAAACTTGCAGATATTGTGGTAACAAATCCGCCTTTTTCACTCTTCCGTGAGTATGTCGCACAGTTAGTTGAGTATGGAGAGAAAAAGAAAAAAGAGAGTGGGAAAGAATTAAATTTTGTGATATTGGGAAATCAAAACGCTATTACCTATAAAGAAATTTTTAAACTCATTAAAGAAAATAAGCTGTGGCTGGGCAGGACTTTATCTTATGCTGCTTTTAAAGTGCCAAACTACTATGAAGAAAGAAGCAATAGATTTTGGATTGATGAAAATGGGCAGAAGTGGCGAAGTTTTGGCAATATTTGTTGGTTCACAAATTTAACACACAAAAAACGCAATGAAATTTTAGAGACTATCGCTAGTTACAAAAAGAATCCAGAGCAATACCCAAAGTATGATAATTATGACGCTATCAATGTGGATAAAACCATTGAGATTCCGCTAGATTATGATGGCATTATGGGCGTGCCGATAACTTTCTTAGATAAACATAATCCTAAGCAGTTTGAGATAGTGGGCATTGATAGATATGTGGCAGACAACCCAAATTATGGTAAGAGATTTAGCATTAACGGCAGAGAGATTTACGCCAGAATCCTAATCCGCAAAATCGCCGAAGTCGATGAGCTAAGAAAACTTGAATTTGAAAAAATGTAATAAGGGGCAACAATGCAAATAGACAAAACAGAAATCAAAATAAAAGAGCTAACAAATGGCTATACAAGAGATGAGGAGAGTAGCCAAATAGTCGCCTATGCAGATTCTAGCGGAGTAGCAAGGCTTAACATACGCCCCAAATATCAAAGGGAGTTTGTGTATAAAGAAGCCCAAAGAAATGCCGTGATAGATACGATACTAAAGGGCTTTCCTTTAAATATAATGTATTGGGTGAAAAATGTGGATTCTAGTGCGGAGTGTGAATATGAAGTGCTAGATGGACAGCAAAGGACTATAAGTATATGCGAATATATTAAAGGGAGCTTTTCTATCCAGTGGAATGATAAATCGCAGTATTTTCATACTTTATCCAAAGACTTGCAAGAGAAATTTTTAGACTACAAGCTTGATGTGTATGTGTGTCAGGGGAGTGAGAGCGAGAAGCTAGAGTGGTTTAAGACTATCAATATCGCAGGAGAGACACTAACTAGCCAAGAGCTAAGAAATGCAGTATATGCGAGTGTGTGGCTAAGTGATGCAAAGAGACGATTTTCTAAGCCTAATGGACTAGCAGTGCAAAGGGGAGCTAAGTATCTAAGTGGCAGTGCATTGCGGCAGGAGTTTTTAGAGAGTGCTATTGCTTGGAAAGTGGATTCTAGGAAAGATGAAAAGATTTGCGAGTATATGGCTAAAAATGCTAAGGATTCTAAAAATGCTGATGGGCTGTGGGAGTATTTTGCAAAGGTGATAGACTGGGTGGAGATGAAGTTTGAAAAATATCGCAAAGAGATGAAAGGCTTAGAATGGGGGTTTTTCTATAATACATATAAAGATAAGCCACTAGATGCTAAAGAGCTAGAATCTAAAATTATAGAGCTTATGCAAGATGATGAGGTGGGAAGTAAAAAGGGTGTGTATCCATACTTGCTAAGTGGTGATGAAAAGCATTTAAGTCTAAGGGCGTTTAGCGATAGTGTAAAAAGGGCGGTGTATGAGAAGCAAGGGGGCGTGTGTGCCAATAGTGATGGACATATAAAAGGCGTGAAATGCCCACACGAAAAGCAAAAGCTTGATATTGAGCAAATGGAGGCAGATCATATAATCCCTTGGAGCAAAGGCGGAAAAACGGAGAAAGAAAATTGTCAAATGCTGTGCGTAAAGTGTAATAGGGCAAAGAGTGCTAAGTAGATTCTAAAAAGAATCTAAAAGCAAGTGGCTAGAATCTAATATCAAGGCTATATGTTACACACGACTTTTTTCAATCGCTTGATGTATATCTTCAAGCAGGTCTTTGCTATATTCAACGCCAACGGATAGGCGGATAAGATTTTCAGCTATCCCCATAGATTCACGCAGATCTTTAGGGATAGAGGCGTGAGTCATACTCGCAGGGTGGCAGAGCAGACTCTCCACGCCCCCCAAACTTTCAGCTAAAACGATAATACGCGTGGATTTAAAAAAGATCCTATAATCATATTCTGGCTTTAGGATAAAGCTTAGCATTCCCCCGCCACCACGCGCTTGAGAGCTTTGCACTTCATATTCACTATCGCTTTGTAGCCCGGGGTAATACACTTTTTCAACCGCTTTGTGTTCGCTTAAAGCCTCCGCTAAAAACAGGGCGTTTTCACAATGTCGCTGCATTCGTAAGCCTAGCGTTTTCATGCCACGGATAAGCAAAAAGCTATCAAATGGCGCAAGCACTCCACCAATGCTATTTTGCAAGAATCCTATGCGTTCAGCCAAGCCCTCATCATCTACCACCACAAGCCCGGCTACAAGGTCGCTATGTCCGCCAAGATACTTTGTCGCAGAATGCACCACAATGTCAATGCCTAGCCTTAAGGGCTGCTGCAGATAGGGCGTCATAAAGGTATTATCCACAATGCTTAGCACACCTTTTTGTCGGCAAAGCTCGGCTACTTTTGCCAAAGGCGTAACGCTTAGAAGTGGGTTTGCCGGGCTTTCAATCAGCACGGCTTTGACTTCAGGGGTGATCGCAGCATTGAGTGTGTCTAAATCCCTTGTATCTGTGATTTTATAGGTAATGCCAAAGTTTTTAAAGACTTTATCTAAGATTCTAAAAGTCCCACCATAGACATTTTGTGAGATGATGATAGAATCACCGCTTTTAAATAAGCTTAAAATCGTGCCAAGAGCCGCCATACCAGAGGCAAAGGCAAAGCCATATTTCCCGCCCTCACATTCGGCAATAAGGCTCTCAATCCCATCTCTTGTGGGGTTTTTGGTGCGAGAGTATTCATAGCCATTGTGCTTACCTAGCTCATCTTGAGCGTAAGTGGAGGTTTGGAAAATGGGCGTATTTACCGCCCCTGTGTGTGGATCTGTGGTAGCACCCCCGTGGATTAGTGTCGTATCAAAGCTGCTTTGCATAGAAAATCCTTAAGTTTAAATTTGATGCCAAAGTAGGATTCTAGCAAATCTTTGATAACGCCCCCTAGAATCCGTGTTTGATCTAGAATCCACTTTTTTAAAGTGGATTCTAATGCTATGGATTGCTTTGCGCTGTTACTAAAGAAGCTTTGCGCTGGCTTGCCACGCAGATGGCAAGCCGCCTACTGCGTATCTAGCTAGGGCTTGGAGCAGCCCTAGAGCTATTTGTATGATTCAAGTAGGGTGGTAAGATCTGTGCCTTGCAAATGCGTAGAATCTATAATGCCTTGCAAAAGCTCTTGCTCATAGGATTCTAACTTGTTGTCAATAAGCATACACGCCGCTAGATCTTTAAGCAAGGTCTCAATAAACGCACGCGCTTGTTCAGCCTCTAGCACATCGATGATTTCTCGCAAATAGCGCAGATAATTGGTGTGATCAAGCTTGATGATACGCGTATCATTCACTATGCTATCAAAGACTTTTTCCGCCATATCGCCAAGCTCTCTTGCTCGCTCGTGCATTTTTGCCCTCTGGAGTTGCTGCTGCTCTTTGGAGTTTTGCGGGTGGTTTAAAAGCATTTTATACAGACTAAAGAGGGCTAAAAACTCTTCATACGCTATTGCCTCTTGACTGATGGGAATATCTCCTTTGCGGATAGTGTCGATGAGTGCTTTTCGCTCTTCTTGCACAAGTCGCGGGAGGGCAAATTCATTATTGATCTCCATAAACGCCACACAAGCGGAGATAAGCTTGCTGTTTTCTTGATTGTATTGGCTTTTGACATTGTTTAAATATCGCTTGGTGTGTGCGATAAACTGCCCACGCAATTGCGCAGATAGCCTTAGCTCTTTGTCTTTATCGCTTTTGCGTATTTCTTCTACTAGCGTTGGATCAAGGATAGCAGAGTCAAATAGCTCCAAAAACTCCTGCCAATTTGGATTATGCTGTGTTTGTAAAAACTCATAAGCACTTACTATCTCATCAGCCGCTGGAAAGATGAAAGAGTTTAGCATTCTTGTGGGCTGCACTTCAAATTGCCCTTGCTGTATGAATTCATCAGTCTTTTGCTCTTTGCCCCTATCTTTTGCCGAGCTGCTTATAAGCTTATACGCACCATAGCCGATAGCTGCTGTGCTTGCTGCTGCTCCAGCTACCAATGCCACAGGCGCAGCAGTGATTGTAGTAAATAGCGTAACGCCAAAGAGCCCCCAGCTTGTCGTAGTCGCCCCTAGTGTCGCAGCAGCTCCTGCTCCAGCTACTCCGCCAAGCCCTATTGCTGCTGTCGCTCCTGCGTATTCCAATACCCCTACTTGATCGCCTAATGATTTGTGAAAAACTGCCGAGTAAGCCTCATTGTAGTAGTAGCTTCGCTCTTCAGCACTTGCTTTGCTAAGAATCTTAATAAGTGTTTTAATATTTTTAGACATAACAAGCGTTTTGTAGTTGTCTTTCCACTGCGTATTTCTTGGCGTGAGTCCTAGATCTCCTGCTTTTAGTTCAGCCATTTTGTCTCCTTTGTCGTTATTTGAAGTCGTTTTTCAACGCCGCTAAAATTTCTCTAATAAGCTTGAAAAACTCTTTTGTCGCATTTGTCGCGCCTACAAGCACCTTAGAAAGCGTGCCATCTACTTGTGTGCCACCTTTTTGCAGCTGGTCAAGATAGCTGCCGATAGTCGCTCCAAGAAATGTCGATAGTAGTGCCAAAATCCCGCCAATAAGCGGCACCGCGCTAAGAAACAGCCCAAATAGCGCGCCAATAAGCGTGCCTAGTGCCATATTTGGATTCTGGCAGATAAAGTCCCAAAGCTTTATGCAAACAATCCTGCCGATATAGACAAGCTTGCCGCCTATAATTTTTGTCGTCTCAAAGAGCGCGCCCATCTTGCGTCTAAATTCTGCTGCGATAGGGGCAGGTAGATTTAGCCCGCTTATGATTTTCTCAATTAAGACATTGGATTCTTTTGGCGTGAAGCTCGTATCATCAAACTTCACTAGCTCTGTTAGTGCTACTGATTGTGTCATTGGTATCTCCTATGAAATAACTCGCAAAAAAAATGCGGCTTGAGACTCTAACAAAAAAAAAAAAAAAAACAAGTCAAGAGAGTGGCGTGAGTGGATTGCTATGTGGCAAAAGTATTATGCCGCTAAGGTGTGGCGCGAGTGGATTGCGCGAGATGTGGGCAGAGATTGCAAAAGTGGATTCTAGGCTAGAATCCACTTTTGATCTAGGCTAGCTATACCTGTGGAGATTGAGAGTATGGGTGCAAGATCGCAGGATCTGGGAGCATACACACAGCCGAAGGATCCTTGCCCTCATAGTCAATCTTGCTAAGCAAATCGCGTGCGATATTGAGCCTAGCAGCCTTTTTGTCATTAGAATTTACAATGATCCAAGGTGCAAAAGGCGTATGTGTGCGTGAAAACATCTTTTCAAATACGGAGGTGTATTCATCCCATAAGTCAAGGGACTTAGAGTCAATCGGGCTTAGCTTCCACATTCTAAGCGGATCAGTCTTCCTGCGCTTGATTCTGCGCTTTTGCTCATCTTGCCCCACATCAAGGAAGTATTTGAAAATCATCGTCCCGCTAGAGATGAGCATTTGCTCAAGATTGCTTACTTGATAGATAAACTGCTTATATTCTTCTTGCGTGCAAAAGCCCATTACACGCTCCACACCCGCGCGGTTATACCAGCTCCTATCAAAAAACACAATCTCCCCTCCACTTGGCAGTGTGCTAATGTAGCGTGTGAAATACCATTGCGTTTTTTCAATTTCTGTGGGCTTTGGCAACGCCACGATACGAAATCCTCGTTGATTCAAATGCTCTGTGAGAGCTTTGATCGTCCCGCCTTTGCCCGCTGCATCGCGCCCCTCTAGGATAATGACAATTTTTTGATTGGTCTTTTTGACCCAATTTTGCAACTTCAGTAGCTCGACTTGAAGCTTCTCTATCTCTTTGAGATAAAATTCCTCGCGCAAGCGTCCATTCTTTTTCTTATAGATCTCTTTGGCGCGAGATTTGTCGGACTCTGGGCGAATGGTGATTGCCTTTTTGGACTCTTTTTTGCCTTGCTGCATAGCCACTCCTTAAGCAAATGTAAAGCTACTATTATATGGGATTAACTTGAAAGATACTTTAAAAATTTTAAGCAAATTTGCTAGAATCCTATCTTCTTAAATCCCACAACTCACAAAGGATCACAATGGACGCTGCAGCAAGCAAGATGATTATGTTTCTTCATATAGATATGGATTCTGCTAGGGTGCTTTGTGCAGAGATGATTGACACACTGCATCTCATCTGGGAAGACAAAGGCTCTTATGCACTTCTGCAAGGCAAGCAGGCGCATATCGATGCATTTGAGCTGTGGGTGAAAGGGTTTTTCAAGCAGGGTGTAATCCTTGGAGAATGCCTAGAATCTATCGCGCTAGAGAGACTTACAGCGCAAAATCTCACCCTAGCAACCGCAGAGAGCTGCACTGGAGGGCTGCTAAGCTATCGCTTCACGCGTATTGCTGGGGCTTCTAGTGTCTTTGTTGGGGGGATTACTAGCTATGCTAATGTGATTAAAGAGCGGATTTTAGGGGTGGCACACGATGATTTGCGAGATTTTGGCGCAGTTAGTGAGCCGGTGGTAGGGCAAATGCTACGCGGAGTCTTAAAGCAATGTGGCGCAGATATTGCCATAGCTAGCTCTGGCGTAGCAGGACCTAGTGGCGGAAGTGTGCAAAAGCCTGTTGGGTCGGTATTTTTAGGCGTGCAAGCTGCCGGCAAGCCGCCTATGATAGAGCAGCACTTTTTCGCAACCAATAATCTTAATCTAGCTAGCAAGCACCACCCCATTGACTACACGCAAACCACTATCTCCTATCATCTCACCGCCCGAGAATATATCCAGCTTGAAGCCTCGACCAAAGCCCTAGAAATGCTCATTAAATATTTAAACACAATGTAAAATACTCTTGACAAACAATGATAAAAACCCTATAATCTCGCTTTTTATTTTGACCCGCTAGCTCAGCTGGTAGAGCAATTCCCTTTTAAGGAATGGGCCGTTGGTTCGAATCCAACGCGGGTCACCAGTATGATTAAGTAGTGGCCCCTTCATCTAGTGGTTAGGATACCACCCTTTCACGGTGGCTACAGGGGTTCAAATCCCCTAGGGGTCACCACTTTTTCTCTCTTGCTATTCTTATTTTAGTTTATTTGTGTAGTGTTTGGTCGCTTAGCTCAGTTGGTAGAGCGCCACCCTTACAAGGTGGATGTCACAAGTTCGAGTCTTGTAGCGACCACCATTGATGATAAACTTTCATATTGAGCTACAATGTAAGGCGCAGATATGAAGCGCAAAATGGAGCGGTAGTTCAGCCGGTTAGAATACCTGCCTGTCACGCAGGGGGTCGCGGGTTCGAGCCCCGTCCGCTCCGCCACCTAACCAACATATAACTTTTATCACACTTAGTCGCTAGAAATGGAGATTTAATTAGAAATGCTACGAGCTCTTATTGCAAATTTACGCATATATAAATCTCGTGGAGATGAGGGGGGGGGGGGGGAAACACTTCTCCTAAGTTCAAGCTATCTAATAGCCAAGTAGCATATCTACACGATTCTAATCCTAGTGGCTTCTATTCTAGCTGTGCATTGCCACTTTATTGCACTGCGCTATTTTTGCTTCCTGTTGTTTTGCTGCCATTTACGCCATTTTATGCCTATATATTTGGGCTATTTATTATGGTCGGTTTTTCTGCATATATTCCTAAAAATTTTAGAATCTTACTTAGCATAACGCTGTGTTTATCTATCGCGCTAATTTATGCAAGTCGCTTGTATTTTAATCTCGCCACAGATTTTGATGATGATTTTTCGCGCTATTATCAAAACTATCTTGATGTCTATGATGGACTCTCTGGGGCTATGACACTATGGGGTGGGGGCTATGAAGTTGGACTGCCTATATTCTATAAGCTCCTTTCGATATTGCTGCCAAAGCTTCCGCCGCAATATGTCCTATTTTGCACTGCATTATTTGCAACCACATTGATGTATATATGGCTTGAAATCTATGGGCAAAATTTTGTTACAGATAAACAAAAAGCCGCATTGATCGCCTTTAGCTTGTATATCGGCGTGTTTATGGAGACACTTGGGCTTACTCGACAGGGGCTTGCAAGCATATTTTTGCTCTATGGCTTTTTTGCTAAGCCTATGCACATAAAATTGCTCTTTTTCATTATCGCAGCTAGTTTTCACCTAAGCTCCATTGGCATTATCGCCCTTTGCTATATTGCATACTATTTTCCTAGGCTCACGCTAGCTGTCTTTGTGGCATTTTTTATCGCGTTTATTATAGGGGCTTCTTTTATCAATACACATCTAGTGGAGAGTGCGACATTTTTATATAAACATTTTCCTAGCAGAATAGTGGAATACATTCTCCATTATGTCAATGCCAATGGCTACAACCCCTACTATCTCATCTACACCAACATTATGAAAAGCATCATTATGCTCTGCATTGTTTTCACACTCTTTGTCATCACGCCTAATGACACACTGCTTAAACGCTTTAGGGTCGTGATTGTTATAGCATTTGTCATATATATCACAAACATTATCCCGGGCAGGAGTATGATGCTTGTGTGTGATACATTGTTTTGCTTTATTGTTTTTGTTGTTTTTAGGCATTTTTTTCATCTCACACTAGTATTTTTCTTCCCTTACTTTCTTAAGCTTATGTATAACTATTTGTTTTCAGGCGATCACCCTGAGACTAGAGCTATGGAGCTATTTTTCTCCTATCCAGAGGCAAGTCTATATCCGTTTTATTACTTTTTCCAAGGAGCATTGCTATGAGATATTATGATGATTTTGCCATTGTGGCGGTGTTTATCAAGCGTAAAAAGCTTTTTTTTATTTCTTTGTGTGTTTGCTTGATTTTAGGTGCATTTTGGGTGCAAAGCCAAATCAAAGCCATCAAGCAAGAGCGCGCACTCTACCACGACTCACAAAGTAGCACACAAGAAAAGGCATTGCAATATGGCTTTATACAATACAACAGAACTAAACAAATCCAAATAGCAGACAAAGTGATCCAAGACACACTTGCGCAATTCGCACAAGAAGACAAAATCACGGATTTTCGCAGCCACCTTGCGACACCATTTTTCTCTATCTATGTTGTTTTTTATACACACGATAATCCGCTTCCTGCAATTATCCAAGCCCTAGAATCCCACCCCGTTACCCAAGAGGTCAAATCAACCCTTGCCGCACTGCTACCAGCCTTTAAGGACAAAGAGCAAGCAGCCTATGCAAAAATGCTTATTAGCAATGGATTTTTCAAGATTGCTGATATACCACACTACATTGAAGACCCAACGCAAAGACCGATCAACAAGCACTACATACACCTTGACAAAGAAAGACTCTCACAAAAAGGATATAGCATAACTTCCACAGAGATCATCAAGCACCACCAAAGCCTTAATAGCAATAAAATCTGGGTATTTATGATCGTTTGTAGCATTATGATAAGTGTGTTTATCATCTTTGGTGTAGAAAATTTCGCCAACCTACGCCAAAGACTCAAACAAGCAAAAGTGCTGCAGGCTGATAGCTAGATGAGCTCTTAAAAGTGGATTCTAGGGGTAGGCGATTCAGCCTTGGGTGAGCAATGCGGCAGTGTTGCGGCTTATGGCAAAGGCACGAACGCCGAGTTCGCTAACCTTTACCATAAGCCGCAAAGCTACCGCAGCCCCACCGCAACTCTTAGAATCGTGTGGCAGTAAAGCAGGTTTTGTAAAGCAAACCAAGCTTTTTGAAGTAAAACAGGCTTTGCGAAAAAGCCCATTTTCTCTCACTCGCGAGCCGATGAAGTCGGCGTGGCAAAGCGCAGCTTCTTTAGTATCCATAAAACAAACCTAGAATCTAATTGTAAAAAGTGGATTCTAGGAACGATTATTCTGCTAGCGTAGCTTATGGATCGCCGCGCCTTACTACCGAAAGACTCGCAATGACAAAGTAGGCGACTTTCTTTGTTATCGCCAGCGGTGCGGTAGCAAGGCGTGGCGATCCATACTAGAATCCACTTTTGTAATGCGTGCTTGTTGTGCCATAAAGACCGCCATAAAGATCGTTGGGCAAGCTTGCTTCTCTCTCCCATAGTCGCCAATATCGTGCATACATCGTAGCAGGATAGGCTTGAAGCTTGCTAAGCTCATAGCACGCATTGCTAACCCCAAGCACACAAGCCCTAGAGTAAAATGCCCTAGCACGCATAAGATCGCTTGACTTTTTATCGCCAAAGAGTAGATTCTGGGCGACATACAAGCACGCTATGCCATCGCCTTTGGCACACCAATGTGCTGGGATTGAGAGATCGCGTGTTTTTGGCTTTGAGAGACTAAAGCCACTTGCCACACTTGCCACGACCAAAAGCAGCACAAAAGCTAGCCCTAGATACATCATCAACGACCGGATATGTGGGTGTTGCATACAGCTCCTTTATGTGTGCATTACGCACGCTTGAATGCACTACTAATTCTACTACATCGCACTTTTTGTAAAACATTGTAGCCACCCACACTACCCCAAGCCTTAAAGCTTGACTAATCCTTTTTTAGCTAGAATCCACTTTTACTTTTCACTAGGATTATGTATGGATTCTCGCGCAGATACAAAGCTGTTTTTTTATGTCAGTGCTTTGGTGATTATCGGCGTGGTGATGAGCTACTCTCTGCCTGCCTACACCACACTTGCTTATCATTATGGCACATCACACTTTTTCCAAAGAGAATTTGCGAGTGCTGTGCTTGGGATTTTGCTTATGTGGATGATCGCGCAAATCCCCCCAGAAAAATACTTCTTAAAGTTTGGGTTCTTGCTCTTTTTTGTGGCATTTATCCTTATGCTGCTTATGCCATTTTTGCCAGAGAGTCTAGCGACTTCCGCGGGCGGGGCGAAGCGGTGGATACGCCTGCCCTTTATCTCTATCGCGCCAAGCGAGTTTTTTAAGATCGGCTTTGTATTTTTCCTAGCGTGGAGCTTCTCACGCAAGTTTGTCGATAATCACAAGCGCACAATCACGCAAGAAATCCTAGTGATCTTGCCTTATATCGCTGTATTTTTTATCGCGGTGCTGCTTATTGCCGTGCTGCAAAATGACTTGGGGCAGGTGGTGCTGCTAGCTCTCACACTTGTGGTGATGCTTATCGCTGCTGGTGGGAGCGTGGGGCTATTTGGGATTTTGCTGCTTGTAAGCTCTGTGCTTGCTAGTATATTTATCGCTATATCGCCGCATAGGATTCTACGGCTTAAGCTATGGTGGGCAAACGCCCAAGACTCTGTGCTAGCGATTTTGCCCCAGAGGTTTGAGCAGTATTTGCGCGTGGAGAATCTCCCAGAGCCTTACCAAATCTACCACGCTACCAATGCCATACACAATGGCGGCTTGCTAGGGCAGGGGCTAGGCAATGGCAGCATAAAGCTAGGGTTTTTAAGTGAGGTGCATACTGATATGGTGCTAGCAGGCATTACTGAAGAGCTAGGATTCCTAGGGCTTTGCGTGTGTGTGGGGCTGCTAATGCTTGTAGTCTTTCGCGTGCTTAAAATCGCCAATCGCGTGCAAAATGATGTGTATTATCTCTTTTGCATAGGGGTATCTATGCTTGTAGGCGTGAGCTTTATCATAAACGCCCTAGGCGTAGCTGGGCTTATCCCGCTAAAAGGCATTGCCGTGCCGTTTCTTAGCTATGGGGGTAGCTCTATGCTAGCAAACTGCCTTGCCATAGGGCTTGTGCTAAGTATCAGTCAAAAAGCCCAATACGAAAAGTCCTAGCTTATGTCTCAAAGCAAGCCCCTAGAATCCACTTTTGCCCCCCACACCCCCACGATCCTAGCCCTAGTCGCCCCCACCGCAAGTGGTAAGACAGAGCTTGCCATAGAGCTAGCCACTGCTTTAGACGCAGAGATTTTCTCCATAGATTCTCTAAGCATTTATAAGCACATCAATATCGCCTCTGCCAAGCCTAGCCAAAAAGCCCTATCCCAGATCCCCCACCACGCCATAAATGTGCTTGAGCCAAGCGAGCATTGCAGCGCGGAAGTCTTTTGCACGCTTTTTGCCCAAGCTCTGCAAGCGTGTCAAAAAGAGTTTTTGCTCATCGTAGGCGGAAGTGGATTCTACCTAAGCTGCCTGTATGAAGGGCTATCAGCTATGCCTAGATTAAGCCAAGAAGAGCAAGTAGGTATAGAAGAGCGCATACGCAATCTAGCTAGTCCTTATGCCTTTTTAGCCGATATTGACCCACAAAGTGCGCAGAGCATAGCCCCAAGTGATACTTATAGAGTGCAAAAGCTCTTAAGCATTTACTTTGCTACACAGCTCGCCCCAAGTGTGTATTTCGCCACGCACGCTAGATCCCCCCTAATCCCAAAGCCACCAATCTACACCATACACACGCCAAAGCCAGAGCTTCACGCACGCATAGAGGCGCGCACCAAGGCTATGCTAGATTCTGGGCTGCTTGATGAAGCGCGGTTTTTGCTAGAAAACTATGGGCGATCTATCCAGCCCTTTAAAGCCATAGGGCTAAAAGAGTGCCTTGATTATTTTGACGGAGAGCTAGAATCTAGCGAGCTAGAGCCGCTTATCGCCACCCACACGCGCCAGCTTGCCAAACGCCAAGCCACCTATATCCGCGCCAAATTCCCAAGCGCGCAAGTAGAATCTAGTGAGAAGCTCTATGATCGCATTATGCGCGAGATCTAGGCTATAATTGCAAGCTACTATTACACTATCATTTAAGGAGCGATTATGAAACTGCGATCATTGTTTGGATTCTGGGAGTATAGGGGTGCTAGCCTAAAGCGCAAGATCCTAGGGCTCCCACTTGTAAAAAGCCATAATGTCCTAAGCCTACTTGTCTTTGGACTCCCACTTATACAAAGGAAGAGATATACAAGTCTCGTAGCAAACGGGGGGGGGGGGGGGAACTCCTAAGTAAGCGTATGCTTGCGTTTAATAATCATATCCATATCACTGATTATGCCTTTAGATTCTGTGGGATTTTGTGCTATGCTACAAGAAATTATCGCAAGCTTGTGCATCTCACAGCTTTAAAGCCAAATGGACTACTTCAGCCCACGCTTACTAATGACCCAGATATACTTCCAAAGCTTGCCAAACTCACAGCAGGTATGCCACAAGAAAGCGTAAATCTAGCCTATACAATCATCACACGAGAAATACAAACAAGCCCAATATCAAGCCGCACTAGGCTCTGCTACACGCTCACACAGCAAGAGCTTGACGCCCTATACACACTTGCCCACGAGTTTTATGCCAAGATCCTGCCCTTAGCACCAAATCTATGCTACTACAATGGCTACTTTCTCCCAGAAGACAATCTTGAATGCTCTGTGTTTTTCTACAAACACGGGCTTGATACCCTGCGCCACCTTGATCGCTTAAAGACTAAAGACATCATCGATGTAGGTGGCTATATCGGCGATAGCGCATTGATCTTTCAAGACTATACGCAAAAATCTATCCACTGCTTTGAGGCGAGCAAAAGCACCTATGAAAAGCTACTTACAACCCTACGGCTAAACAACACCACACGCATTATCCCTATCAATAACGCCCTAGGAGCAAGAGAAGAGAAGCTAGCCATTAGCGGCGGAGGTCTTGGGGCGCATTTAATCAAAGAGCAAAATGACTCAAACAGCGAAATGGCAGAAGTTATCACACTAGATTCGTATGTGCAAAAGCACAATATCCAAGTAGGCTTTATCAAAGTCGATATAGAGGGCTTTGAAATGGAGTTTCTACAAGGTGCCAAGCACACCATCTGCACGCAAAAGCCCACAATGCTACTAAGTATCTATCATCAAGCAAGTGATTTTTTTGGCATTAAGCCCTTGATAGAGTCGTGGAATCTAGGCTATACATTTCGCCTATACAAGCCCATTGATGACACCATATCCGTAGAGACCGCGCTTATTTGCGAGATGCCTTAACCGCGCTTATGCAAAAGTAGATTCTAGGATTTGTGATAAAAATGCCCACATTCTGTCATTGCGAGCCTTGCGACAGCAAGGCGTGGCAATCCACAAATCCACGCAAGTGGATTCTAGGTGATTAAGCATAGTTTATGCTACTTTTTAGCTACAATTATCCCCAAAATCACAAAAGGATCGCCCAATGCCAGAATCTAGTGCGCAGCAAGCCTGCAATACTTCTGCCCTAATTGAGCTAGAGATGCCAAAAATGGTGCGTGTCGTGCTACTCAATGACAACTACACCACCCAAGAATTTGTCGTAGAGATTTTGCAAAGTATTTTTCACAAAAGCTTGATAGAAGCCCAGCAAATTATGCTTGAAGTGCATAATCACGGCAAGGGTGTGTGTGGGATCTATCCCTATGACATCGGCGAGACAAAGACCCAAGAGACAATCCAAGCTGCCAAAAAAGCCTCCTACCCGCTCAAAATCTTCACAGAATCCATCTAGCATAATGACAAGCCCCGTTTTTAAAGACATCATTAACCGCGCTGTAAAAATCGCTAGAGAATCCCAGCACGAGTATTTGACAATCGAGCATATATTTTTAAGCCTTTTAGAGCACCCAAGTGGCAGGGAGTTTTTGCAGCCATTTTGTGAGATCAGCACAAGCGAGCTGACAAAGCCCCTGCGTGCTTATCTTACCCACCATATCCCCACAAATGCTAATATTTCTCTACCTAAGGAAACTCTAGCCTTGCACCGCGTGTTTGAAGCGATGCTAAACCACGCGCGATCTTCTGGCGATGAGCATATAGAGCTATGGGACTTCTTGGCATTTGCCATTGAGGAAAAAGACAGCTACTGCGCCAAGCTCCTTAAAGCCGCGAATATCACGCGCTTAGATATTTTGCAAAATATCCCAGCCCCAGATTCTAGTCAGGATTCTAGCCAAGAATCTAGCAAGGATTTTTCTACCTCTAGGAGCTTTGGCACAAGGCGGCAAAAAGCCCTAGAGCTATTTGCCAAAAATCTAAACACCCTAGCTCTTGCCGGGAAAATCGATCCTCTCATCGGGCGCGATGATGAGCTTATAAGAATGTGCGAAATCCTCTGCCGCAGGAAGAAAAACAACCCCATTTTGCTAGGCGAGCCCGGAGTTGGCAAAACTGCCATAGTAGAGGGGCTAGCCCTTGCTATCACACAAAATCGCGTGCCCAAAAAGCTAGAAAACGCACAGGTCTATGCGCTTGATTTGGGGGCTATGGTGGCTGGGAGTAAGTATAGAGGAGATTTTGAAAAGCGGCTAAAAAGTGTGCTAGCAGAGATAGAAGAGCTTGATAATGTCATTGTCTTTATCGATGAGATCCACACGCTTGTAGGGGCTGGAGGGACTATGGGCGGCACAATGGATGCGGCAAATTTGCTAAAACCCGCACTAGCAAATGGGACATTTAAGTGCATTGGTGCTAGCACCTTTAGCGAGTATAAAAGCACCTTTGGCAAGGACAAAGCCCTTTCACGCCGCTTTTGCACGATAGATATAAAAGAGCCAAGCCTAGAATCCTGTTTAGAGATTTTGCACGCGCTTAAGCCGTTGTATGAGAGCTATCATAATATCAGCTATGATGAGAGCGCGCTGCAAGCCTGCCTAGATCTATCCCACCGCTATATCAATGACAAATTTCTCCCGGATAAGGCGATCGACCTACTTGATGAAGTGGGAGCGAGCCTTACTCTTAATGCCCCTTTAAAGCGCGTAATCACGCAAAAAGATGTCGAACACACCATAGCTAAAACCTACCATATCCCCAAATCCCAGATAAATGCCAGCGAGCGATCACAAGTCAAATCCCTAGAATCCAAGCTCAAAAGACGCATTTTCGCCCAAGAGCAAGCCATAGAAAAGCTCGCCCGCGCAATCAAAATCGCTAAGGCAAACCTCACAGAGCCTAATCGCCCCATTGGGAGCTTTCTTTTTAGCGGACCTAGCGGCGTGGGCAAAACAGAGCTAGCAAAAGAGCTTGCCAAGCACTTGGGAATGCACTTTGAGCGATTTGATATGAGTGAATACTCCCAAGCCCATAGTGTCGCCACGCTTATTGGCGCGCCTGCTGGCTATGTGGGCTATGAAAATGGCGGGATTCTCGTAGATAAAGTGCGTAAAAATCCCCACTGCGTGCTAGTCCTTGATGAGATAGAAAAAGCCCATAGCGATATTTATAATATTCTCTTGCAAGTTATGGATAATGCCACGCTTACTGATAATATGGGCAATGTCGCGCATTTTGAAAATACTATTCTTATCCTTACTTCTAATGTCGGTAGCAAAGATGGCAATGCCATAGGATTTACCAAAGATAGCTCCCTACGCCAAAACGCCGCGCTAAAGGATACATTTAGCCCAGAGTTTCGCGGCAGGCTTGATGGCATTATCCACTTTAGCCCACTCACCAAAGCCACATATAAAAAAATCGCCCAAAAGGTGCTAAATGATCTAAATGCCACCCTTGCTACGCGCCATATCGTGCTAAAACTAGAATCTAGTGCGCTAAATGCTATCACTAATCAAAGCTTTGAAAGCGCGCTTGGGGCAAGGGAGATCAAAAAGCTTATCGACACGCATATCAAAGCCGCTTTAAGCGAGCTTATCATCGATGGTAGGCTAGATTCTGGGGGGCTTGTGTGGATTGATTATAGCAATGGGGCTTTCACGCTAACGCCAAAAATACTTGCGCAAAAAACGCCCAAACACCCTAAAGCTAGCAAATCCACCAAGGCTAGCAAACCACGCACAAAGGCTTAGTATGACAATCAACGGACAGATATTTACCCTAGACTCTCTCCCTTTGCTAACCTATCTCACAGAGCATAAGCTTGCCATAGAGACCATAGCCATAGAGCTAAATGGCAAAATCGTGCCTAAAGATGAGCTTGCCACGCTTGTTTTCAAGCAAGGCGATGTGGTAGAGATCGTAAGCTTTGTAGGAGGGGGGTGATGCCAAGCCCCAAAGATCCAGCCCCACTTTTGCATATCACGCTAAATGGCGCGCCCCTAGCCACGCGCGCACGCACAAGCCTAGAGCTTTTCCAAAGTCTTGGGGGCAAGGAGAGTGATGTGTGGATTGTCAATGGATTTGCCACCAAAGAGCCTATAGCCCTACAAAATGGCGATGAGCTATTTTGCATACAAAAGGGCGTGCTACCGCCAAAAGACGCGTTAGATTCTATGATGAGAGCACGCCACACGCCAAAGCTACACGAGAAGCTAAAGCAGGCAAAAGTCGCTATCTGCGGACTTGGCGGGCTAGGCTCTCATATAGCTATAATGCTTGCTAGAAGCGGAGTAGGCGAGCTTGTGCTTATAGATTTTGATGTGATAGAGCCTAGTAATCTCAACCGCCAAGCCTATGAGATAAGCGACCTAGGCAAGTATAAAACTAACGCCTTGCAAGAACATATCCGCCAAATCAATCCCTACACCACCACGCATATCCACACGCTAAAGATTGATGAAGATAATCTCCCCACGCTTTTTAAGGGCGTAGATATTGTGTGCGAAGCCTTTGACAACGCCCTAGCCAAAGCAATGCTAGCCCAAAACTTCCATAAGCATTACCCGCGCACCTTTCTCATCTGCGCTTCTGGGCTAGCAGGCTATGGCAAAAGCAATGCGATCCAAACCAAGCAGTTTGCGCCCTATCTCTATATCTGCGGCGATGGAGTAAGCGCGGCGCAAGTGGGACAGGGGCTAATGGCTCCAAGGGTGAATATCTGCGCGGCACATCAGGCAAATCTCGTGCTAGAGCTTATTGCTACAAAAAGTGGATTCTAGTGCTGGAGATTCGGTTTTGCTTTGTGGGGATTCGGCTTTGCGCGATAAAGCAGGGAGTTTGTGGCTCGCTTCGTCGATAGACAACCAAGTCTTATCTCCTTGCTCGCCACTACACAACCCTGCTTTCTCATCGCAACTCCTAGAATCCCAAAATGGCTTTGCAAAACAAGCTCAACCCCTAGAATCCACTTTTGAAAAAACCGCAGAATTACAAAAAGTGGATTCTAGCGACACCGCTCCTTGCTTTGTCATTGCGAGCCTTGCGCCGCAAGGTGTGAAAACAAGCGAAGCGGTGCGAGCGTGAGCTCGCAGGTTTCTTTAGAAATCCTAGAATCCCAAAATGGCTTTACAAAACAAGCCCAAACCCCCTAGAATCCACTTTGCCACTTTATACGCTTCTAATAAAATCCGCGCTACAATCGCGACACTAACCACCAATCTAGCTATCATCGTAGATTCTAGGCTTACTAAGCCCACCAAAGGCATATAATGATCACAAGCGCATCGATTGAGAATCTCAAAAACCGCATTGATATTCTTGAAATCATAAGCCACTATCTTGAGCTAAAGCGCGTGGGGAGCAATTATGCTACGACCTGCCCCTTTCATAATGAAAAGTCCCCAAGCTTTATGATCTCACCGAGCAAGGGGATCTTCCACTGCTATGGCTGCGGCATAGGGGGCGATAGCATAAAATTTGTAATGGAGTATGAGAAGCTAGGCTTTGTCGAAGCCATTGAAAAAATCGCCGATATGCTTGACTTCCGCCTAGAATACGACAGCAAAGAGCGCGTGGAGCGCACCGACACCCTAGAGAAAATCGCCGCTTTCTACCACACTAGCTTGCTAGACTCCGCGCCTATGCTTGCCTATCTCCACAAGCGCGGCATTGATGATAGATTGATCGCCCAGTGGAATCTAGGATTTTGCCCAAGCCACGCTAGACACCAAGCCTTTATCAACGCCCAAAATCTCCCCACAGATGAGCTGCTAAAAAACGGCATCATCGGCAAAAATGAGCAGTATAATCAGCCCTTTTATCCGCGTTTTGGTGAGCGCATTATGTTTCCTATCTACTCGGCAAATGGCAAGGTCGTGGGCTTTGGTGGGCGCAGTATCAAAGAAGGCGCAATGGCAAAATACCTAAACTCTCCCCAGAATCCACTTTTTAACAAATCGCGCTTGCTTTATGGCTACCACCTAGCCAAGCAAGCGATTTTTGCTAGCAGGCAAATCATCATCACAGAAGGCTATATCGATACCATAATGCTCCACAAAGCTGGCATAAACAACGCTGTCGCCACGCTTGGCACAGCCCTTACCAAAGAGCATATCCCCTTGCTGAATAAAGGCGAGCCAGAGATTATCCTAAGCTATGATGGCGATAAGGCTGGCATTAACGCAGCCTTTCGCGCAAGCAGTATGCTAGCACCCTTAAGCAAAAAGGGCGGCGTGGTGATCTTCCCAGATGGCGCAGACCCAGCAGATATGATCCTAGCAGGCAGGGAGCAAGAAGTGAAAAAGCTTTTTGCAAGTCCCACGCCATTTATCGAATTTGGTCTTACAATGATTGCAAGCAAGCATAATCTCGCCAACCCCCTTAGCAAAGAAGACGCGCTTAAAGAAATCAAAGCCTTTTTACACACCCTTAGCCCCCTTATGCAAGAAGAATACGCGCAATTTAGCGCAGATCTTCTCCAAGTGCCATTGCAATTTTTGCACCCCAAAGCCAAAGCCCCAAAGCCAAAGCCCATCCAAGCCCCAGAATCTAGCGGCGATAAATTAGAGCGGCTCATCTTGCGCTATATGCTTGAAGATGAAGCCCTGCTTAATCAAGCCTTGCTCTATATTGATAGAAGTATTTTTACCGAGTATCAAGCAGCCTTTGATGCCCTGTGTGTCAATGACCCTAGCCACCCACAGCTTTTGGGCATAGCCCTAGATCCGCTGCCTTTGTGTGAGGGGGGATTTGAAGCGGAGCTGCGCATATTTATCCTGCGCTTTTTAGAATCCAAACTTAAGCAGACAAAAGATCTCGCGCAAATTTCCCAACTTCGCGCTAAGATTCTATCTCTTAAAACTACCAAATCCACAGAAAGGAAACTACAACCAATATGACAGCATTAGCACTTTTTAGCGGTGGGTGTGATAGCCTCATTGCGATGAAGCTACTCACACTCCAAGGGATCAAGGTCAAAGCCGTGCATTTTAACATAGGCTTTGGGGGCAATAAGGACAAAAGCGAGTATCTGCGCAATGCCGCAGAGCAAGTGGGCGCAGAGCTTGTTTTGATTGATATTAGAAAGCAGTTTTTTGACAATGTGCTTTTCACGCCCAAATACGGCTATGGCAAGTATTTTAATCCGTGTATCGACTGCCACGCTAATATGTTTGCCCAAGCGTTTTTGCGGCTTGATGAGCTAGGGGCTAGCTTTGTGATAAGCGGAGAGGTGCTAGGGCAGCGTCCCAAATCCCAGCGCAAAGAAGCCCTAGATCAAGTGCGAAAGCTTGTGCGGGGCTTTGGGAGTGATGAGAGGTTTGCGCATTTGCTAGCACAAGATAAAGTGGATTCTAGCAAACCGCAGTATTTAGATGAGCTGCTGCTGCGACCGATGTGTGCCAAGCTCCTAGAGCCAAGCTTCCCGGAGAAAATGGGCTGGGTCGATAGAGAAAAACTCCTTGATATAAGCGGCAGAGGGCGCACGAGACAGCTTGAGATGGTGAAAAAATGGGGCTTTCAATATTATGAAAACCCCGGCGGAGGCTGCTTGCTTACAGATCTAAGCGTGGCAAATAAAATCAAAGATCTAAGCGCGCATAGGACAATGGTGCTAGAAGATGTGGCATTGGTAAAAGTAGGGCGATATATGGTGCTGCCAGATGGCGCGCGCTGTGTGATTGCTCGCAATGATGAGGAAAACAAAAAGCTCTCCGCCCCCAACCCAAAAATGTCGCATATCACTCTGCTAGATTCTAAAGGACCGCTTGGGCTTGTAGAATCTAGCGCGAGTGATGGAGATAGAATCCTAGCAGCGCGTTTGACGCTTGCCTATGCCAAACACAGCGGGGCAAAGGAGCGCGTGCAGGTGGGAGAATCTATCCTAGAAGTAGAGCCGCTTGACAAGCAAAAAGCACAGGAATTTTTATTTTTCAAAGCATAGGGGTCGCTGGCGTGGTTGTGGGATTTGTATGCGCTTCAAGGGAGCTTGGCTCAAATGTCATCTATGCTAAAGCTTTGTATGCGATTAAGGCGTTGTTTTCTTGCAGGCTTATAGTCTTTGGCAATGCCACGACCACCGCACTCTACTCACAAGCAAGCCATATTGACACACTGCTAGATATGGGGACTGATGTATGGCAGCTAGATTCTAGCCCCAAAGAGAGTATTAGTAAGCAAATTGCTGCAATCAATAGCTTTGCTTGCGACTATCTTATCCTAAGTGATAGCAAAAGCTCATTTCTGCGCTTTGGGCTTGCTACCAATGCTAGGCGTGTGCTATGCGCTAGGAAGTTTGTGAGCCTTTTTGCGTGGCGTGCAAGGACTCTGCCTATTTATGCAAGCAAGACCTATAAGCAAATGAGCTTTGAAAATATACTGCTGCATTTGGTGCGACTCATTAACCCCAAAGCCTTTGATACTAGTATCGCAAGGCTTGACTTCTCTCCTGCTAGGCTCTGTGCGCCAGAGCCTATCCAAGCCCAAGCTGATACAATCCTGCGCTATATCTATAAAAAGCGTTTTGCCAAATCGTGTTTGGGGGGGGGGGTTAGAAGATTCTAGGCTAATTGTGATCAATCCCTTTAATGTCAATAACGCTTACTCACTCCCACAGCACGCGTGGCTAGAGCTTATAGCGCAAGTGTGCAAAACCCACCAAGTGCTAGTGATCACCTATCCTGCCGTGCATAGAGAGTTTATGCAAGCTTTGAGAGACCACAAGCGATGCAGGGAGCTTAACTCGCGCAATCTCATCATTTTTGCCAACAATAAACTCCCCCACCTTATCGCGCTAATTACTCGCGCGAGCTTGTGCATTAGCCCAAGCACAGGCACAACGCACCTAGCACTAAATCTAGGAGTGCCAAGCATTGGGCTCTATGCCGAGTATGACAAGCCGCGCTGGGGGCATAAAGATCTCCACTACATCACCCTAGAAGCTCCAAGGGATCAGCTCACCAAAGCCCAATGCCAAAAAATTATCCAAGCTACCACAGCCCTGCTTAAGCAATGCCTAAGGGAAACTTAAGGCTCTCTAAAAATCGCTCCACTTGCAACAGCCCTAAGGTCTTATATGAGATAAACACCACCGCAAAAAATGCCATCACAAGCCCTAAAATCCCTAAAATCCCATAAAAGCACTTAAAATCAATCATATATAAATCAAAACTCGCTATCCCAAAGGCACACAGCGGAAAGGTAAAAGCCCACCACGATGGCGCAAAACTAAGCTTAGTAAAAATATTCCCTAAACTTAAAAGCAATAGCACGAAAAACAACGCCACATTAAAGCCCACAAAACTCAACGCATTATGGAATCCAAAAAGGCTATGAAAATCCACCACAAAAATGCTAGGTGGTGCGATAAAAATAAAAAGTGTAGGGATAAATTTAGATTCCAAACTCTGCTCAAAGATGAGCCGCTGCATTATCATCGCACTCAAAAGTATCCAAAAAAAGCAACCAATTGAGAAGAAAAAGAGTAATAATTCCTTTGGAGCGTTGATTAAGCCACCACTTAAAGGCACGATTAAGTTGCCCACAATCGGTATAAACCACGCAGGGGATAGCAAAGCACTCTTCATACTCTCCCTAAACCAAAAGCTCATCACATATAAACTAAGCACGAGCTGCAAGGCACTTGCCACATAAAAAAGCCCCAAAATCCCTTGCCATAGCACATCTACCCCGCTACTTAAATCACTCCAAAATGCTACGATGATAAGCATACTAATAGGAATGCTTGATAGGAAGTTAATCTTTACTTGATGTTTTAAATCTGCTTTAAACGCATTGAAATGATAAAGCATTTTCGCACCATAACACACAAGCAAAAGGGCGAAAACAACCACTGCCAACACCGCAAAGCCATACGCTCCCCACCATAGAAATGGTGCGATTACCCCTTGCCACGATGAGCTAGAATCCAGGCTGGATTCTAGTGCGTTTGCTCCGCTATTAAGTGTTGTGCTATTAAAGGACGCATTTGCAAGTGCCTCGCTCCCAAAAGCCACACTTGCTTTTTTCAATACAAGGCTTAAGCCACCTATCCCCATAACTGAAGCAAATAATGCGATAGGTAGATTTGCAAGTTTAGATTCTGCTGGGATTTGTGTTTGGCTTGTGGGATTTGGGCTTGATTCTGTATTGACATTTCGCATAGCTTAGTCCTTATTTTGCGTGGATTTTATATCGCTCATTTTAGCACCTTTAATCCCTTTTGCTATTTCAACGCTCCCTATCATTTTATCCCCTCTTACCACAAGACTATGTCGCTCTACAATATAGTGGGAATCTATCTCGCCACTAAACATTGCGCGTAAAATAGGCATTTGCCTTGAAAATGAATACCGCTAAATGCTTAAGATTCCTTAAAAACAATCCAAGACTAGTTGCACGCTCCATAGTTATAAACTATCGCTTAGATTCCACCCAGCAAGATTTTTGATCGTTTTATTAAGCTGGTAATGAAAAGCACAAGCCCTATGAAAAACGCTAGTCTTTGCTCTAAGAGGTCTCACTCTTTGGCTCAACACCTCCAAATAGCATAGTCTTGATAATCTTTAGACTTTTCATCTCATCGCCTTTTTAGAGATATATCAAACTCCGCTCTTGCAATGTGAAAATATAAGTGAAATGCCACAAAATATCACACACTTTCATACTATTGCTATCTACCCCTACAGCTCTGTTTTTAGCACCGCGCCATTTGCAGCGTTGCTTACAAGCAGGGCGTAGCGTTTAAGCCATTTGCTTGTTATCTCTTTTTGTATTGGCTTCCATTTAGCTTTGCGTGCTTCTAAAGTCTTAGAATCCACTTTCAGCTCCAAGCTCCCACGCGAGACAGAGATCTCTATCATATCGCCATCTTCAATAAGTGCGATAAGCCCCCCTTCAGCCGCTTCTGGGCTTATATGCCCGATACACGCCCCCCTTGTCGCCCCGCTAAATCGCCCATCGGTTATGAGTGCTACGCTCTCACCCAAGCCCATTCCCATAATAAGACTTGTAGGGCTTAGCATCTCTTGCATTCCCGGTCCACCCTTTGGTCCTTCATAGCGGATAACTACCACGCTTCCAGCCTTTACCTTGCCCCCTGCGATGCCCTTAATCGCTTCATCTTGGGAGTTAAAGCAAATCGCTTTACCGCTAAATTCTTTCATAGATTCTGCCACGGCTGCGACTTTTAGCACCGCTCCTTGCTTACAGAGATTACCAAAAAGGATTTTTAATCCGCCAACTTGCGAGTAGGCGTTGTCATTATGGCGGATAATTTCTGGGTCTATTATATTTGCGTTTTGGATTCTTTCGCCTAAAGTCTCCCCGGTGATTGTGAGAGCGTCTAGGTAAAGAATACTAGAATCTTGGTTTGTAAAATCCACAAAATCGCCGCTATGATTACCCAAAGATGAATTGCCACGCTTAGAGATTTCATTCATTACTGCCGACACTCCCCCCGCTCGATTTATATCCTCCATATGCACACTACTTAACGCCGGGGCGATTTTGGCGATATGGGCGACATTTGCAGCGATAGTATTGATAGATTCTAGGTTAAAATCCACTTCCGCTTCTTTGGCAATGGCTAACATATGCAAAATCGTATTGGTGCTTCCCCCCATTGCCATATCCACGACAAAGGCGTTATGCACGGCTTTTGCATTCAAAATATTGCGGAATCTAAACTTTTCACTTAAGCTAGAATCAAGTGCTATCTCTACAATGCGTCTAGCCCCCTTGCGTAGTAACTCTTCCCTTTCAGGTGTTAGGGCTGGGATCGTGCCATTGCCAGGCAACGCCACGCCCATAGCTTCACAGAGTGTATTCATAGAGTTTGCAGTAAACATTCCGCTACAACTCCCCCCACTAGGACAGGCTTGACACTCTATCTCGTGCAATCTTTTCTCATCAATTTTGCCACTCTCATACGCCCCTACTGCTTCAAATGCGGAGTTTAAATCTAGTATTGTGCCATCTTCTAGCCGCCCTGCTTTCATAGGACCACCGCTTACAAAGATAGTCGGCACATTCACACGCAATGCCCCCATAAGCATTCCGGGCACGATTTTATCGCAGTTTGGCAGGCAAATCATCGCATCTAAGGCGTGGGCGTTCATCACAGATTCTATTGCATCAGCAATCAGCTCACGGCTAGGCAGGGAGTAGAGCATACCGCTATGCCCCATAGCGATGCCATCATCTACGCCAATGGTATTAAACTCAAAAGGCACACCGCCTGCCTTGCGTATCTCGTCCTTTACAATCTCGGCGTATTTGTTTAAGAAAAAATGTCCCGGAATGATGTCAATATAGCTATTTGCCACGCCGATAAAGGGTTTGCTAAAATCTTCATCTTTTAGCCCTGTTGCCCTTAGTAAGCTTCTGTGAGGCGCGCGATTATGCCCCTTTTTTACAATATCACTTCGCATAAAATCTCCTTAGTATTTTGTAGTAAATAATTATACTTTAAGATTCTTAGAATCTCGTTTTTGGATTCTAGGCTTGGGGGCAGTGCTTTAGAATCTATAAAGTGGATTCTATATAGTGTGTAAGCTCTAGCCCTAGGGCTTTTGCTTTCTCTTGTGTGGCGGCAATGCTGGATTCTATCTTTTGTATATGGGCTAGGATTTTTTCTTGCACGGATAAAGGTGGCAGGGGGATTTTGAAATTTTTAATGTCATTTTGGGATATTTGATTGATACCTGAAGTTCTGCTTTGTGTTGTATAATTTCTAAAGTAATCACATTGTAATAAATGATAAAGAAATTTATTGTATTTACTTCTAATAATTGCCATAAAAGCACCAAAAGATACTCCGTCTCTATCTATCATTGCTGTTTTGCCTATTAAATTTGCACTTCCATTCCTAACACACATTAACAAATCGCCCTTATTGGCTATTTTATTTGGACTGATTTTTATGTTTTTAACGCGTATTAAGTCGTCATAAACGATTTTGCCATTCTGTATATTGTTTGAACGCAATACAATAATATCTTTTTCATCATTTGAGACATTTGCAGGGGTATAAACCAAACCTATATTAGTCTCACAAATCTCGCCGAGTGTTTTGACTTCCCAGCCGTGCGGTGGTGGGGTAGGGATAGAATCTAGTAAGGATTCTAGGTTTGTTGTATTGAGCGGTAGCGAAATATCCCTACTCATTTCATTATCATATTGAGCCGTAGGCGAAATATCTCTATTATATTTTTTGAGATTATTCGCTTCGCTCATAATGACAAATTTAGATTCTATGTTTGTAGATACTTCGGCTATCGCCTCAGTATGACAAGAGAGAGGGTTAGAATGATGAGTAGGGGAGTTGGTATGACAAGTGGAAGTGGTATCAGTATGACAAGGGGTAGAATCAGTGTGGCAAAGGTTTATAGCAATGCTTTGATTATGCCTTGTGTCCCAGCGGTCTAAATCTTTAAAGCGGACGATGAATACCTTTTGCCTTTGTAGTTCTTGCTTTTTCTCTAAACCAAGTGCTATATATATATGCCTCTATCTCATCTTTTAGGCGTTTTTCTTCAACTTGCAAGGCTTTGATTTGTGCTTTTATAGATTCTATCTTGGCGACTATTTGTTTTTGGACTTCAAGGGGCGGTAGTGGGATTTGCAAATCGCATAAAGCTTCAAAAGATAGATTTTGTCTTACAGAACCCCTTGTTTTTGCTCGTAAATGCTCGTTGAACCAAGCCGATTTTAAAACAAACACTAAATATTGTGAAAGTAGTCGTGTTTCATCTGTTTGAAAGATAACATAGGCAGGGCTTGTATATTTCAAATCAAATTCTGGTGGGACAATACCTATTGAGCCGACATTCACACGATAAGGATTGTAAAAAATTTCTCCACTTCTTACTTGATAGTAAGGCTGCTTTATGCGTGAGCCTAGTAAAGACTCATTAAAATATACTCCATCTTTATTATTAACACCTAAAATATCAAAGGTTTCGTTTGGAAAATTTGAGGGCTTAATTCTATGCTTCTTCTCTACAATATAATCCTTTAAAGACACTAAAGGAAATTTTGATTTAAATTCGGTTAGATAGTGTTTTATATCCCACCGCACTAAATCCCTAAACCATACAATTTGCACTTTACTCATTTTTATTCCTTTTATGAGATATGTAGAAAAAAATTGAAAAATTCGACATATCGCCGTGATATGTCGAAAAAATGCAAAATTTTTAACATATCAGCTCCTGACTTAGAATCTCAAAAAGCTTAATGTTGATAAAATATTTGTTTCTGCCTATTTTTATGCAATCTAAAATTCCTAATTCTTGACAGATTTTCAAATAAACAGAGGCTGTGTGCCGATGAACTTTTAAGCCTTTTTCTATGGATTGTATTTTTGTATAAGGATGTGAAAAGAGCAGTTCTACAAAGTCTTTGCTATAAATGGTATCCTTTTGTTTTTGGAGTGTCTGGCTTATCTCTTGCATCGCTAAATCAATAGCCTTTATCCTAGATATTGTCGCATATGAAGTTTTCTCAACACCAATCAACACATACTCTATCCAATCGTTAAAGCTTGCTGTTTTACTGACTTCTTCTAAAAGTTTGTAATACTTATCTTTTGTCGCAATGATATAGGCACTCAAATACAAAATAGGCAAGTCTAAAAGCTTATGATAAACAAGATAGAGGATATTTAGGATTCTGCCTATTCTGCCATTACCATCATAAAAAGGGTGGATTGTCTCAAATTGATAGTGAATGATAGCAAGTTTTATGAGTGGGTCTAGCTCATCGGTATCATCATTGATGTATTTTTCTAAATTGCTCATAAGTCTTTTAATATCATCTGCATTTTGAGGCGGGATATGTTTTATTTCCCCTGTTAGTGGGTTGGTTAGTGTTGTGCCACTTTGGGTTCTAAAACCCGCATTATTTCTCTCTAGGTATCTTTGGATTTCTAAAATATGTTTATTAAGCAGTAGGTTATCTTTTTGCAAGAGCTTAAAACCTGTTTTAAGGGCTAATTCGTAATTTTGCACTTCTTTTGCGTTTTTGGTGATTTTAGTTTCATCAATTTGGGCTAAAAAAAGCTCATCGTGCGTTGTGATTATGTTTTCAATAGCGTTGGAATCCTTTGCTTCTTGTAAAACAAGGGAGTTGATTAAAATATCTTGATTTGGGATAATTTTTGCAAATCCATTAAGCTCGGCTAATTTTCTTGAAGCAGTAGTTAGTAGCTTATAGATTTTAAGTGTTAGATTTAAACTAACTGGTAATTCTTGTGGGATAAATTCTTGCATTATTGATTCCATTGTATGTTGTATTCTTGTAAAAACTCTCTAAAATGGCTTAAAATCCCCTTTTGCTCTAATATCTTTTCAAGCACTTTGCCATTCTCATCTTTATGCACTTCATAGCTATCTAGTAGCTCATTTTTGACATTTTCGCCCATTTCCCCTGTGCTAGTGATACCCACAAACTCCGGCTCTGCCATAAATATGGGGTAGTCAAAGTCTATTTTGGTGCGTTTGAATGCTTGCTTTTTAATATTAGATTCTAGCTCTTTTAGCTCTTTTTTGGCTTTGGCTTTGTCGTTTGCGTTGTATTTGGCACTCTTCTCGCCCTTTGCTTTGCGATAGTTGATAATAGATTCTAGTTTGTCTAGCGTCTCTTTGTGCTTTTGCTTTAGCTCTTTTGTGTGTTTTTCTACGATAGAGTTAAACTCATTTTGCTCATTTTGGCTAAATTTTTGTAGGAATAAAATAGAGCTTTTCACACTCGCCTTACTGCTTGTGAAAGTCTCTTGTGGTAGTGAAATCACAGCGCGTAAAAATGCCCTGCCTTCTACAAACTCTCGCACATATTCTGCATTTGGCGTATTAAACACACCTTCTGGCAAAACGATTCCCATTCTACCCCGGGCTTTAGCAAATCTAGGCAGCGGTTTATAAACAAATGCTCGGTTTTATCAGATTCTAAATTGGGCTTTAGGGCAAAGAGTGAGGCGATAGGCTTACCAATGTTGTCTAGGATTTTTCGTTGGGCATTTTGGTAGGTCTCTTTGCCATAGGTTTTGTAGTAGTTTTCTATCTGCTCTTTTTTCTCTTCTGTGTAAGAAACTTCGCCATTGTTGTTTAGGTAGGTTTGGGCGTCTTCGGCTCGTATGGTGTTTTCTTTTCTCACATTTGAGCCAAAGGGAGGGTTGGTTAGGATTATATCAAAGCGGTTTTCAAAGATTCCATTGATATTTAGTAGCCCATCGTGGTGGTGGATCCCGCCGTGTCCATCGCCGTGCATTATCATATTCATCTTAGAAGTCCTTGCCATTCTGTCATTTGCATCTGTGCCATAAATGCAGTGGTTTGAAAGCTTAAAAAGTCTTGTGCCTTGCGTGTCGGTCTCTAGCTGTTTTTCTAGCTCATTCTTTTTGCTAGTTAGCTTTTTTGCTTCTATGTCGGTGATGTTGTTTATATCTTTGACTATGGATTGTTTATAGGCTTCATATTGCTTGATAATATCTTGCTGGATAAGCTCACGCACTTTACTAAAGATTCTAATGAGAAAGCCCCCGCTACCACTTGCAGGGTCGCAGGAGACTTCATTTTCTTGTGGGTTTATCATCTCTATCATAAATTCTACAATGGGTCGCGGGGTGAAAAACTGCCCTAACTCTCCCCTAAAAGTCTGCCCTAAAAACTTCTCAAATGCCACGCCTTTAATATCGCTTGAAGTGTTGGATAGATTGTAAATTTGAAGTCTTTCTATGATTTTATAAATAGTGGCGTTTTTTAGTTCAATTTTTTCGTTATCTATGAAAATTTGGTCTTTTGCAAATTCTTTTTTCGTTTCATTAAAGAGCCATTCTAGGTAGTTTGGATTATATTTTTCTGCCTCTTTTACATATTCTATTGTAAATTTATTATCCGCCTCGCCCTTTATGAGCTTTCTCTCTACATACACTTTCATAAACAAAATTTTTGCGATTTCATCAAAGGCTTTTGTGGGGTCAAACTTATCATTATCGCGTATGTGGCAGTGGCACTCCCATAAGATTTTAGCAAACTCATCTTCTTTAAAAACAACTAAATCTTTGAGTAGCTTATCTATCTCTTTATCACTTGCGTTATTTTCTGGGATATTGGCTATCTCTTGGGTGAAGCCGGGCATTTTATCCTTTATCACACGCCAGAATCTTGTCTCATAGTTATTGTGCGTTACAAAAAATGGGGCGTTAGTGAGTCTCGCATAGCTCTCCCCTTGTGCATAATCTCCCTCGCTTATGCGAATGGTATCTGCCTTGCACTCTACGATGATTAAGGGTGGGTTTTTATCCTGCTTATCTTTGGGGCTTTTCCATATTACGATATCAGCCCTTGCGGCATTTTTACCCTTTTGCGTTTTGACTTCTTCTTGCATTTGCTCTAGGTTATATTTATAGCTATTTACAAGCGTGCAGACAAATTTCTGCCTTATAATCTCTTCTGGTGTAGCGACTTTGTATCTTTTGCCTAGTGGGCTATAGATCTTGCCTTCTTTGTTGTATTGTAGCTCTAGCTTTTGTGTTTCTTGCATTATTGTCCTTGCTTGGATTTAATTATGGAATTTTACCATTAAATAAATAATTGTTTAGAGTGGGTGTTGGCTTAATACAATTTAGCTACAATGCAAAGCTACAAATAGATTCTAAAGGGATTTATTTTCACTCTAGCAAGGGGCTAGATTCTAGCACTTGTGAGACGCCAAGTGATGAGAGTAGGGCAGGCACTCTCAGTGGAATCTATCCGCGATTTAGAGGGAGCTTTGATTGTGAGAAGCAGGGTTTGAGTAAGATTGAAAAAGGCATTTGCAATAGCTTTTATACTCTGCGTGATGATGTGAGCTTAAATGCGATGTTTGAATATGCGCTTGCTTTTGCGTGGAGCAATGAGCAAAAATCTAGGCTTAAAAAAGAGCAACTACAATGGCTAAAAGAGCGTAATATGAAATGTGTTAAGGCAAAAGATGGCGAAGAGCTTTTAACCTGTTTGTATCAAGCGATAAATCATCGCATAAAAGAATTACACGAAACAATAGATAAATCACAGCAAGTAACGCTAGAGCTAGTAAGCCAGATAGGTGCGGTAAAAATCTATGAAAATCCAAGCCTAAAATCCCCTGTGCTTTATACAAAGATTCTAAATAGTGAGGGGGAAAATGCAACAAGGGACTATGGGGCGATACTACTTGCACCAAAATCTCTTAATGGTTTTACAAAGATTATGCTAATGGAGTTTTCAAAGGATACAAATCCTAATGGTAATGCCATTGTAGGCTATGTGCAAAATGCTAATGTGAAAAGGGATAAGAAGCAAGAGAGCGCGTTGAGATAAGCGGAGTGGTGGCAAAAATAATAGCGATTCAAATGCTAATATTTGTTATGAATAAACTTGTAGAATCTAGCTAATACCAACAAAAGACATAAGGAGCGAAAGTGTCATTACAAAATCTTTGTGCTAAAAGGGAATTATTTTTCACACAATATGCAAATATAAAAGAATCTATACAAACTTTGCGTGAGTTGTGTAAAGATAATAATGAAAAGCTTGTGCTTATTGAGAGTTTTGATAAGTATATGGAGCAAAAAAGTGAAGTGTTTTTTGTTCGGTTTTTTTTTGTGGTGCTCTTAGCAAGCATACGATTTAATTTGGTGAAATGTTTATTTTGGGGAAGTGTTCTGCTTTTGGTGGCTACGCTTTTCCTTTCAGGTTCTCTTATTGTAAGCAAACTCCACATAGGCAATTACACAGCAAAAAAGCTTGTATTTACACAAGAAGCTGCAGATTCTATTGCTATGTGTCAGCCGACACAGGGTGCAAACAATACGCTTATACTTTCTAAGATAAAGGTTATTTCTTCACTTGGAGAGTATATGCTCATTGAGTGCAGTGGTATAAAGGAGCCCCAAAAAGTCCCAATGCGATTTTTGGTAGGGGAGACATTACATTCAAGTGTAGATAAAGAGTGGATTCAGTAAAAATATCAATAACTCTACTTAAAAGCCTAGACACTAAATCCACCAGAATTTTGGTGATTCCCTTTTGCCCATAAGGCAGTTATGCCATTTGGGTTGATAGGGCTTAAGCTTTTTATGAGAGATAGGTGAGTTGCGGCTTTATAGGGCTTTAGTCGCGCAACACAATGCTAGAATCTTGCGCAAAGACTGCACATAAACTTGCTAGAAGATATTCCCCTTGTGGTGTGGGCGTTTAGGATTGTGGGATTCAAGAGTCTTTGTCTCGCAAGGCTTGGATATATTCTCTATATCGTTTATCAAGCTGTGTTTTTAGCTCCTGCATAGATTCTTGGGCTTTGTGGCAGTCCATATCTGCTATGTGGGCTTGCTTCTCTAAGATCTCTATGCGTTCTAGCAGATACAAAAACGCCTGCTTGCTTACATCAGGGAGCAGGGCATTTGTCCCGCTGCTTTGGGCTAGGCATAGCTCATTGCTTGGTTTGCTTGCAAAAGTGGATTCTGGCTTTGGCGTGATAATGCGTGCTGGTATGCCTACGGCGGTGCAGCCTTGGGGCACATTTTTGATCACCACAGAGTTTGCGCCGATTTTGGCATTTGCACCGATAGTAATATCGCCCAAAACCTTTGCCCCAGCCCCTATGACGACACCATTTTCTAGCGTGGGGTGGCGTTTCTCTCGTGCTAGACTCACGCCCCCTAGACTCACGCCTTGATAGATTGTTACATCATCGCCGATGATTGCCGTCTCGCCGATCACCACGCCTATGCCGTGGTCGATAAACACACGCCGCCCAATGTACGCCGCTGGGTGTATGTCGATATTTGTCATAAACTGCGCAAATCCCATAATCATACGCGCTAGCACCCTAAAGCCACGCACATAAAGACTATGGGCGAGTCGATAATGCACAAGCGCGATCACGCCCGGATAGTTGAAAAACAGCTCGATTTTAGATTTTAGCGCGGGGTCTTTGCGCGCTGGGGTGGAGAAGTCTTCTTTGATGAGAGTAAAAAGGCTAGGGGCTTGCATAGTGTCTTAATCCTTACTGGTCTTTGGTGATGGTGCGTAAATAGCCATTTTCACTAAGCATTACATAGAGCATTCCTAGCACTTCTTTTTTATCATCATCGCTAATGCCAGAATCATCAATGCGCTGCTTCAAAATCCGCTCGATCTCCTTGGTGTCATAGTCTAAGTCATCTAGCACATCAAGGATATTTTGCGCTTCAAGCAGATTTTCTATCTCATAGCCTTTGTTGAGATCATCATCAAACACCACGCTAAATTCTGTGGGGTGGGTGAAGAGATTATGCCGCATACCTAGCACCTCTTGATACGCCCCCACTAGGAAAAATCCTAGGAAATACTCTTCTTTCATCACATCAACATCGTGCAAGTATAAGGGCTTTTTGGCATCAAAGGCGATCTCGCCATCGCTATCACAAGTAATATCCCAGAGGCTCGCACTTCTAGTGGGGCGGCGATTGAGCCTATCTAGGGGCATTACAGGGAAGCTCTGCCCAAGCCCCCAATAATCTGGCAAGCTCTGGAAAAAGCTGCAATTAAGCAAATACCGCTCTTGGACTTGCTCTTGGATTCTAATAATGTCATTGTGGTTTTTGTGCTTTAGGAGTTTTATGACTTTTTTGATGATTAAATGCACGAGAATTTCGGTGTTGGAGCGATCGGTTAGATCGATATAGCCTAGATCAAAAAGTGTCAAAAGCGACTCCATATGATCAAGACTATCGTGCAAATACTCAATGGCGTTTTTCTCACTCACGCTTTGGTAGAGATCGAGCATTTCAGCAATTAGCGGGGGGTTGTTTTCTTTCAAGCGCAGGGCTTTTTCATCATACTCTTGGCTAAAAAGCTCTAGCACAGGGGCGACTAAAACGGCGTGGTTTGCCGAGACAAAGCGACCAGATTCTATGAAAATATCCGGCTCTTTTTCTTGCTTGTTTCGCACGATTTCTTTAAGCGAGAAGACCACATCGCCGCTAAACTCGCTTAGTGTGTAGTTGCGATTATTTTCGCCCTCGTGCTGGGTGTATTCTACGGCTAGTCCGCCACCGATATTGACACAAGTAAGGTTTTTTGCCCCCATTTTACGCAGCTCTGTGTAGATATTGCCCACTTCACGGATCGCCTTTTTAAGCGGAGAAATATCGCTGATCTGGCTGCCTATGTGGAAGTGGATCATTGTAAATTGCGCTAGGAGCTTGGAGTCTTCAAGCCGCCGTATCGCTTCTAAAAGCTCGGTAGAAGTTAGCCCAAATTTGGCATTGATCCCGCCAGACTTGCCCCATACGCCTGTGCCTGTGCTATGTAGCCTAATACGCAAGCCGATATTAGGGTAGGGTGCGCCAAGCTCTTTCGCCACTTGGATAATGGATTCTAGCTCATTTAGCCCTTCAATGGTTAGGGTGATGTGATGCCCCATTTTGGCAGCGATAAAGCCTAGGGAGATCATCTCTTTATCCTTAAAGCCATTGACTGTTATGGGGGCATTGGCATTGGTATAAGCCATAGCGACAATAAGCTCAGACTTGCTGCCTGCCTCTAGCCCATAGGATAGCCCTTGCACGCAGTCCATAAGCGGCAGCACAAAGTTTGGCATTTGATTGACTTTGAGCGGGAAAACGGCTTTGAAAGAGCCTTTATAGTGGTATTCATCAATGGCAGTTTTAAAGGCATTAAACAGCTGGTTTATTTGCTTGTGGATTAGATGAGGAAAGCGCACAAGCAAGGGACCTTTGTAGCCTTTCTCGCGGATTTCTTGCACGATCTCAAGCAAGGCAGGCTTGTTTTGGTAATTGACTTTCACAAGCCCATCTTCGATGATAAAATCATCATTTGACCAATATTTGATCCCATAATCCACCATTTCACACTCCTTACTATACACACTTATTTTGGGGCTTTACGCATAGGGTGGCATTATACAATGTTTATAAACCTGCGCGGCATAATTTGCTACTTAAGCCTAGCTATCATCGTGGCTAGCTCTCCACTCTGCCCTAAGCGATAGAGGGCAAAGTCATAGCGGATAGGATCGTGCGGGCAAAATCGCCTAAGAGCTATGCTTACTTCTAGCACGGCTTTTCTATCATAGCTTTTGCGCTTTAGCAGGGAGAGAGCGCGGCTTACACGCAAGGTGTGGGTATCAAGCGGGAGGAGCAAATCACTAGGGGATACAAGATCTTGCCATAGCCCTAGATCGATATGGTCTTTACGCACTAGCCAGCGTAGAAACATAAGCCACCGCTTCAGCGGCGAGCTAGGCGATACGCCTACAAGAAAGCTAAAGCCTTGGGAAAATGTCTTGCTAGCTAAGAATCTCGCGCGGTAATCTTGAGTGAAAAAGGGCGCATAAAGTGGGCTAGCTAGAATCCTGCTTGCGTGGAGATAGATGGCTTGGTGCAAGGCGTTAATGATAGCTAGCGGCGTGGCTTTGTGGGCAAAAGTGGATTCTAGTCCGCCTTGGTCGATAATGCACGCTAGGCTTGCAAAGAGGAGCTTGACATCGTCGCTTGTTTGGAAGCGGTAGTAGGGGAAGGTCGCACGCAAAATATTTTCTAGTCTTGGCGATTCAGTCTTGGGTAGGCAATGCGATTGATTACACACATTTGGGGGATAGTCATTACCGCCTAGGTAACTCCTACCCCCAAATGTGTGTAAAGCAACCCCAGCCCCACCGCAATGCTTAGAATCGTTGTGGCTTGCGCTAGAATCCACTTTTTTATCGTCATTGCGAGACACTGCACCAGCAGTGGCGTGGCAATCCATAGTTTCAAAACTAGAATCCATTTTTGCCTGTGGTGCGGTTATACTTTGGGCTTTGTTCTCACAAATCCTAGAATCCTGTGCAGAGTCGTTTAAAATTGTCGCGGTGCTAGAATCGTTGTGGCTTGCGCTAGAATCCACTTTTTTATCGTCATTGCGAGACACTGCACCAGCAGTGGCGTGGCAATCCATAGCTTCTTTAGAAAACAAGGGATACCGCTTAGGCTGTGCCGATGTTTCTTTAGAATCCATAGTTTCAAAACTAGAATCCACTTTGGTGTTTTTTGTGCTTGTGGATTGTCGCGCTTTGTCTTGCGCCAAAGCTCGCAATGACAGAGAGGCGTTTGCCCCACAATCGTAGCTTTTTTCAAAAGTGGATTCTAGGGAGATAGCGTTTTCACACTCGGCTTGATTTTCTTCTTCTAGGATTCTAGGAGTTGCGGTGGGGACCGTGTAGCTTTGCACTTTGTGGTAAAGGTTAGCGACCTTGGTGGTCGTGCCTTTGCCACAAAGCGCAAAGCTGCCGCATTGCTCACCCAAGACCGAATCCCCACCAAGCAAGCTAAAATCTAGCTTGCGCAAAAACCCCACGATAGCCCCCACGCTCCCATACGCAAAAAGCGCGCATACAAGCGCGATAGCGGGGAGATTGGCGCGATGAGAGTTTTCATAGACGACAAGCAAGGGGTCTAGATTTTGCTCGCTAATTGCCCCTGCGCGATTATGCGCATAGTAGGCGTGATCTAGTAGCTCCTGCAGCAATGCCTTAGTATATCTAGGCATATAGCCCCTTGTATTCTGTATATAGCACTGCGCCTAGCCCATAGCACAAAGCGCACATTATGCAGCCTGTGAAGCACTCTAGAGCTGCCCACGCCCTAGGGCTTTGAAAAAAGCTAGAAAACACCCGGACCCCATATCCCACGCCAAAATACCACACAAACGACACCCCAATAAGCCCTAGGAAAAACACCCCCTTCGCGCTAGGATCTGTAAGCGTGGCACTCACGCCGCCAATAATGACAAAAGTATCGATGTAGAAGTTTGGATTAAGGAGCGTTAGGGCTAGGGTGCTTGCTATGGCGCGTTTTTGCGTGGTGGCTGCGTGGCTGGATTCTAGGGATTGTTGCAAGTTTTTGCTTGTAAGAAGTCTATATGCACCCCTAAAGGAGCCAAAGGCATAAAAGAGCAAAAACCCTATCCCACACCCCCCAAGCACAAAAAACCACACGCTGCCTTGATTGACTGCCCTGCCTATGCCAAAGACACTAAGCCCCATTACTACAATATCGCACGCCAAGCACACGCAAATCACGCTAAGGATATGGCTACGAGCAAGCCCTTGCCGTATCACAAAGGCATTTTGCGGACCTATGACTACGATAAGACTAATGCCAAGTAGCATACCTTGCACAAATACATTAGCAGCACTCATAGCACCCCTATTTGAATCTTTGATTTGAAGCTTTGATTTGGCGGATTCTAGCCTAATGCGCGTAAAAATACACTATAATCAAGGCTTTGTTAGATTTAAGCTAAAGGGCAAAAGTGCGTAGGGTGCTGGTGGTTGTGTGGGTGCTGCAAATGTGTGTGCTGCTTATGCGAGCAGACTCTAGCTCTGCAAAAGATCACACGACAAAAGATCGCACGACCACCGCTACACCATCAAGCCAGCTGTATCAAGACCTGCCAGAATCCTTGCAGAACAATCTCTTGCTTCAAGCCCCAGCAGAGCAAAACGCCCCCATAAATCCAAAGACCAAATATATCCAGCTAGCAAATAATCTCCCTATTTATATTTTGCCAGCATATTACAGCTTTAGCCCGCCATATTCTAGGAATGACATTCCCGTGGAGATGAAGTTTCAAGTGAGCTTTCGCGTGGTGTTTTTGGAGCAGCTTGTGTGCAAATATTGTAATTTTGACTTTGCTTATACACAAACACATTGGTTTCAAATCTATAATGCCAAAGATTCTAAGCCTATGCGCGATATAAACTTTAGCCCAAGTTTTATGTTTAACTACACCAAGCAGCTAGCATTTTTAGGAGGCTATATCACGACAATGCGCCTAGGCTATATCCACCTAAGCAATGGCGAGCGCAAGGATAATCTTGTCGTAGGAGAAGCAGATATTCGCAATGATGGCTTAAGCAAAGATGATCCGGGCTGGCTTCGGCGGTCTAAGTCTATTGATCGCTTTATCGCCCAGATTGATTGGCAAAGGGGGCGATTTGGGCTATCGCTTCGAGCGTGGGTGCCTGTGGGCAAGCATTTGATCAGCGATATGGGGGATAATGACAATCTCACCTCTTATATCGGCTTTGGGGATATGGCATTGTCGTATGAGTATAAAAGACATCTTTTTGAACTCTATGTGAATAATATTTTTAACAACTACTTTAGCAAGGAGTATTGGGACTGGAAGGGGCGGCTTGAGCTTGGCTATACTTATCGCTTGAGCAAGCGCGTGGGCATATATTTTCAAGTGATACACGGCTTTGGGGATAGCTTGTATGAGTTTAACTACTCTCTAACGCGTGCGGGATCTGGGCTACGGCTAAACTTCTAAGGCTAGATTCTATGATGATAAGTAAAAGCAAGGGGGCGAGTGGTAGCAGAGCAAGCAAGGAGATAGCACAAACGCGTGGCATTAGCGTTGAGATATTGTGCGAGAGTGGGCAGGAGATAGGCTTAGGGCATTTGTATCGCTGTATAAAGCTTGCTAGGATCTTGGCGCAAATCCCAGAAGTCGCTCACATAGCACTCCATAATCGCGGTGATTTTACCCCAGAGTTTGGCAGGATTGTGCCTAGCGATCTTGGTGCTAGAATCCACTTTTTTACACACGAGTGGTTTTGTGAAGATACCCTATCAAGCGTGCTTAGAGAAAAAAAGCCTAAAGAAAGCGTGCTTGCCATAGTCGATAGCTATATGGCTACTAGGGAGGTATATGCGCATATCAAGCGACAAGCAAGCGCGCTTATCTGCCTAGATGACACACTGCGCGATGTGTATCCACCACAAAGCTATATCCTAAACCCCACGCCAGAGGCTAGCACATATTTTGCGCCTAAGCCTTATCATCTTTGGTGTGGGGAGGAGTTTGCTATCGTGCCGCAATACGCGCAAATTAAGCCTCAAATATCGCACGCTTCAATCCCATTAACAAAGCATATTTTTGTGAATTTTGGCGGGGTGGATTCTGGGGATTTGACACAGGCATTTTTGCAGGGCTTGCGTGATTGCTTGGGGGCTAGAGTAGGCTCTGTGCATTTTCATATCGTGCTAGGTGGGGGCTATGCACATACACTTTGCCCATCGCTTGTAGCAGAGCTTAGTGAAGCTATCACTATCTATCGCGACCTTAGCCCAGATGCGTTTCTCTCTCTAGCACAAGCGTGTGATTGTGCCATTAGCGCAGGGGGTGGGAGTATGCTAGAGCTGCTTACCCTGCAAATCCCTAGCATTATCCTAGAATCCGCCCCCAATCAACGCGCCCAGATCGCGCACTTTGCAGATAAGGGGGCGATTATAAAAGCCCTAAGCCCTAAAGACGCGCTATATCAGCTAGCTAAGGAGTTTGGCATAGATTTTCTAAGTATCTGCTCTAATGCAAAAGTGGCTGGCGCAAAAGTGGATTCTAAGCGATTGCAAGAGCTAAAAACCGCACTAGCAGGGCTTAGACTAGGATCTGCCCTGCCGCAAGCCTTGCGACATCTAGCCCAATTACTACACACCACATCGCACGCCCCCACCAAGCCCAAATAAGTAAAAAAAACATTTACCTAATACAAAAAATAGTGTAGAATATTTATACATCACATTTGAAAGGACACGCAATGGGGACAATCACTCTTACCAACAATGAAACCAATCAAAGCTGGGATTTTGATCTCATCGAATGCACCAGAGGTCCAAAGGCGGTGAATTTTTCTAAGCTTTTTGAGACGACAGGGATTTTTGCCTATGATCCGGGCTATGGCAGCACAGCAGGCTGTGAATCCACAATTAGCTATGTCAATGGCAAAGATGGCGAGCTACTCTATAAGGGGATCCCGATCCAAGAGCTTGTTGATAAATACAAATTTACCGATATTTGTAAGCTACTCATTAGCGATGAGCTACCCAAAAATGCGCAAGAATCGCTAGATTTTGACTTAGAGCTGCGCCATAGAAGCTTTTTGCACGAGCGATTGAAGGGGATTTTTAGTATTTTCCCAGATTCTGCGCACCCTATGGCAACGCTCTCTGCGCTTGTTTCTGTGCTAGCCACACTCTACTATGATCACAAAGAAATGGACGATGAAGATGACTATCAAACAATGGCACGAAGGATCATCGCCAAAATCCCCACAATGATAGCATTCTGCTATCGCAACTCTGTGGGCGCGCCATTTATCGAGCCAGATATTAGTAAAAGCTATGTAGAAAACTTCTTATATATGCTTCGCGCTTATCCGCACGGCAGGCTTAAGCACACGCTAAAAGGCGAGCAAGAAATCACGCCCCTTGAGGTAGAAGCATTGGATAAAATCCTAAGTCTCCACGCCGATCACGGGCAAAATGCCTCCACTACAACCGTGCGCAATGTCGCTTCCACAGGCGTGCATCCTTATGCTGCCCTTGCTTCCGGGATCAACGCCCTATGGGGTCCAGCACACGGCGGGGCAAATGAAGCGGTGCTGTGCCAGCTTAATGAGATCGGCGATGTGAAAAATGTCGCACGCTTTGTTGAGAAGGCAAAAGATAAGAATGATCCATTTAGGCTTATGGGCTTTGGGCATAGGGTGTATAAAAGCTACGACCCACGCGCCAAGGCGATTAAAGCTCTTAAAAATGAGCTTGATAAAAAGGGTATAAAAATGGACCACCGCCTAAGCGATATTGCCGAAAAGCTTGAAGAAGTCGCCCTGCAAGATGACTACTTCCAAGCGCGCAATCTCTACCCTAATGTGGATTTTTACAGCGGTATTATCCTAACTGCGCTAAAGATCCCTACACAGCTCTTCACGCCGATTTTTGTGCTAGGGAGAATGCCGGGCTGGTGTGCGCAGCTTATCGAGCATTCTAAAAACACTCGCGCTAGGATCACTCGCCCAAGGCAAGTTTATCTAGGCAAATAGCCGATCTCTGCCCACCCTTTCAAGGTGGATTCTAGGGGGTAGGCGATTCAGTCTTGGGCGAGCAATTTGACGCGATTGGGGCAATTTGGGGGGTAGTCATTACCGCTTAGGTAACTCCCACCCCCAAATTGCCCCAAAGCCCGCAAGGACCCCACCGCAACTCTTAGAATCGTGCGGCAGTAAAGCAGGCTTTGTAAGCAAACCAAGCTTTTTGAAGTAAAACAGGCTTTGTGAAAACGCCTTTTCTGTCATTACGAGCCTTGTGCCAGCAAGGCGTGGCGATCCATACAAACAACACACAATCCCTAGAATCCACTTTTGGAAATAATGCTAACAAAACGCAAAGCAAGCAACGCGCAGCTTCTTTAGAAAACGAGGATCTAGGGATAAAGCATAAATTCTCTCACTTGCGAGCGAGTGAAACGAGCGTGGCAACGCGCAGCTTCTTTAGTAATCCATAAGCATTAAAAACACAATAATCGCAAAAAGTGGATTCTGGTGTGAAAGCTCCTTTTCTGTCATTGTGAGCCGATAATGGCGGCAGGGCAATCTATTTTCTATTTTTCTCACTCTCTATATCTTCCACTCCCACACTCTACTAGAATCCACTTTTGCCCAAAGTTCCCACACGCCCACAACTCCACAAACGCACCGCTAGAATCCACTTTTTGTAGGGGTTGTGCAAGGATAGTTTAGTGTAAAGTGTCATAAAATCTATGTTAGATAGGCTCACTAAGATTTATAGTTATCATATAAAGTTTTTGCATATTTATCAATTCCCTGCTATAATTGCCAAAATTTTTACAAAGGATACACAATGGCAAAGAAAATGGCATTTCAAACAGAAATTAAGCAGCTGCTAGATCTTATGATCCATTCACTCTATTCAAACAAAGAGATTTTCTTGCGCGAGCTTGTAAGCAATGCTTCTGATGCGCTTGATAAGCTTAATTATCTCACTATTAGCGATGATGGGTTTAAGCATATCGCCTTTGAGCCGCGCATTGATATTCACTTCGATGAGAAAAAGGGCGTGCTAAAAATAGTGGATTCTGGGATTGGTATGAGTGAGCAAGAGCTCATTGACAATCTAGGCACAATCGCAAAATCCGGCACAAAAAGTTTCCTAAACGCCCTAAGCGGCGATAAGAAAAAAGACTCCGCACTTATCGGGCAATTTGGCGTGGGATTTTACTCGGCATTTATGGTGGCACAAAAGGTAGTGGTAACGACCAAAAAAGCCGCGCAGGAGCAAGCATTTAGCTGGGTGAGTGATGGCAGTGGAGAGTATGAAATCACTGAATGCAAGAAAGACACGCACGGCACAGAGATCGCGCTATATTTGAAAGATGATGAGAAGCATTTTGCAAGTCGCTGGGAGATAGAATCTATCATCAAAAAATACTCCGATCACATTGGATTCCCGATTTTTCTGCACTATGAGGAGACAAAATACGCCACAGAAGAGGAGAAAAAAGAGGGCAAAAATGATGAAGTGCTGCAAAAATGCGAGCAGCTAAACACTGCCAAAGCCCTGTGGAAAATCCCCAAAAATGAGCTAAAAGAGCAGGATTATAAAGAGTTTTACAAAGGCTTTGCCCACGATAATAGCGAGCCACTAAGCTATGTGCATACAAAAGTGGAGGGCAATTTAGAATACACCACGCTCTTTTTTATCCCCTCTGTCGCGCCCTTTGATCTCTACCGCGTGGATTATCGCTCTGGCGTGAAGCTCTATGTCAAGCGCGTGTTCATCACTGATGATGACAAGGAGCTTTTGCCGCAGTATTTGCGCTTCGTGCGTGGGGTGATTGATAGTGAAGATCTCCCGCTTAATGTGAGCCGCGAGATTTTGCAGCAAAATAAGATTCTAGCCAATATTAAATCCGCTAGCACCAAGAAAATCTTAAGCGAGATAGAAAAGCTCTCCAAAGATAGCAAGAAATACAAGGGCTTTTATGAGCAGTTTGGCAGGGTGCTAAAAGAGGGGCTATATAGTGATTATGAAAACAAAGAAAAGATTCTAGAGCTTTTGCGATTTGATAGCAGCAAGGCGGAAAACCTTAGCCTAAAGGACTATAAGCAAGCAATGCCAAAGGAGCAAAAAAGTATCTACTATATCATCGGTGAGAATAAAGATCTGCTGAAAGCTTCGCCATTATTAGAGAAATACACAAAGCTTGGCTTTGATGTGCTGCTTTTAAGCGATGAGGTCGATGGCTTTGTAATGCCAAGCGTGGGAGAATACGACAAAACCCCGCTAAAAGACGCCACAAGCAAAGAGGCTTTGCAAGAGCTTGGAGAAGAAAAAATCGATGAAGAGACAAGCAAGAAATTTGCGCCTATCGTGCAGGCTTTCAAAGATGCGCTGGGCGAAGAGATCGCTAGCGTGGAGCTAAGTGCTAGCCTAAGCTCGCCTATCGCGCTTTTGGGCGAGGAGCAAAATGCGATGATGGTAAATCTTATGCGTCAAATGGGGCAGGAGCTGCCAAAGGGCAAAAAAAGCGTGCAAATCAATGTCAATCACAGCATTTTTAGCAAGCTTATAAAAGTGGATTCTAGCAAGGCGCAAGAAGTCGCGCATTTGCTCTATGATAGTGCTAGACTCCTAGAATCTGGCAGTCTTGATAGTGCCAAAGACTTTAGCCAACGCCTCTACGCACTCATTGATGAGAGCTTGAAATAGCCAAAACCTATGATAAAGCTTTGCAAGCAGATTGTCTCTAGCGCGTTTTCTAGTAGCTATAATGCCAAGATGTTTATGCTGTTTCTTGGCTATGTTGTTATGCTTGCTATCTTGCTACCTAGTGCGCTAGAGATGATTGATACCCGCTCCTTGCCTGCTAGCTCTCCGCTAGAATCCACTTTAGACCCCGCGCTAGAATCCACTTTTTTGCAGTATTTTTATCTAGTGTTTTTGCCTTTTATTGGGGCTATTACATTGTATGCGGAGAATTTCATAGGGATTTTGGTGCTATTTTTCGCGCTGATCCTTAGCGATAGGCTGAAGATTTTCCAGCATTATGTGCTGCTATTGCTACTCTATTTGCTTTGTGCCTATCCTAGCTTAGTCTCTAGCGATCTTGTGCCCGGATTTCACGCAAGTGTGCTAGAGGCTTTGGCTCTGCTTAGCAATGAAAATTACGCGATGCTTTTTGCGCTGTATGGGGGCAAAATCGTGTGGGTATTTCTTGCTTTGGCGGTGTTTGAATGGGGGTTTTATTACTTCAAGCGTTTGGAGATCCCGCGTGTGGTGTGGGAGAATCTAGGCTTTGTATTTGTGCTATATGTCGTGGTGTTTGGGATTTATAGCTATGATAGCAAGAGCTTGGTGCTGTATTGATAAGGAGAGATTATGCGTGTGTGCAAAGTGCTTTGGGTGCTGTTATTTGGGCTTATGTGCAGCGTGCTAAATGCTAGTGAAAGCTTGCTTGGTGTGAGTGCTTATACACTTGGCAAGGTGGGGCGATTTGAAGTAGAGTTTATGCAGCTTGGCGAGTATGAGATCGCTGTGCCTTATGAGATAGAAAATGCCTTTTTGCTCTTTTCTTCCTCGCAGGTAAGTGGCATTGTGGGGTGTAATAACTTCTTTGCTCCATATCAAGTGCAAGGTGGAGGCAAGGTGCTAGTCGTGGGGGCAGGGGGCTTGAGTAAAAAGATGTGTGCTAAAGCCCTAGAATCCAATCTTGAAGCTATTTTTGCGCGTAATTTTAATGGGCGATTTATCGTGCAGGGTAATGATGAGTATATAGAGCTTGTGGGGGAGAGTGGATTCCGCATACGACTTGTGCCTTCACTAAGCCTTGAGCCTTAGGGCTTTGCTTATCTCTTGTGTTTGGGCTAGCTTTGAAGCCTAGCGACAAACCCACGATCAAGCCCCGCTAAGTCTGTGTAAAACTCTGCTTCATAGCCGCTAGATTCTAGCACTTGTGCTAGGCGGTGCTTTTGATCATAGCCCATTTCGCACACAAGGTAGGGGATTTTGTGTGTGCTGCACTTAGCGATTAGACTCTCAAGTATTTCACTGCCTTTTTCGCCGCCAAAGAGCGCGCTACTAGGCTCATAGCTAAGAGATTTTGCTATGGGGTAAGATGTGGCGATATAGGGAGGGTTTGAGAATACTAGCGAGATGGAGCTAGTATCTATGCCATCAAGCAAGGAAGTATGTCTAAGCATAATGCGCTCTTGTAAGTCAAAATGCGCGATATTGCGCGCAGCGGTGTGCAAGGCTGCTTGGCTAATATCTGTGGCGATGATAGAGAGTTTTGGGAATGCACGGGCTATGGCTATGCTAAGTGCCCCAGAGCCTATGCCCACTTCGATAAGCGTTAAATGTGGGCTTTGATCGTGGCTTAGAGTCTCGCATACTTTTTGCACCAAAATCTCACTCTCTGGGCGAGGGATTAGCACACTAGGATCCACAAACACTTCAAAATCCATAAAGCTCACCCTATGCGTCAAATACTCTATCGGGCAGCCTTTGGCTCTTTGATCAATGAGAGAGAAAAACCGCTCTTGCTCCCTAGAATCTAGCTTTTGCCTATCGTGTGTGTGTAGCCATACGCGCTCTTTGCCTAGCACAAAGCCTAGCAAGATTTCAGCCTCTAGCCTTGCTCGTGGTGCGGGGGCTTGGCAGATTTCTTGGTGGTTTGTTTCTTGGTGGGGGGCTTCTTGAGAAGTGGCTAGATGGGCTTGGCGCAAGCAAGCAAGCGCGTGTTGTAGGGCTGTGTTTATATCCATCGCGCTAGGTCAATGTGCTTGCGGTATATCAAGGGCTTTTAGCCGATCTAAAAGCGGCGGATGTGTATAGTGGAAAAACACATAAGCAGGGTGGGAGTGGGGGAAAGTTTTGTTCTCATTGACAAGGCGGATTAGGGCTTCTTTTAGGCAGTGTGCGCTAGTGAGTGAGACACTATAAGCATCTGCGCGGTATTCTGCCTTGCGGCTAAAATAGCCGATAAGCGGCATTAGCCAAAAGGACACAATAGGCGCGATCAGCAGTAAAATCGTCAGTGAAGTGGCGTGGTTGTTTTGCAGTCTCAATGTATCAAACAGCCCCGCAGGCAAATGCCCAGCGACAAAAAACAGCCCAAAGAGCAGCACGCTAGAGAGCAGCAAATTGACTATTATGTCTTTGTGCTTAAAATGCCCAAGCTCGTGGGCTAAGATCGCAAGCAAGCCCTCAGAGCTTACCTTTTCTAATAGTGTGTCAAATAGCACGACTCTTTTCGCACTCCCCAATCCACCAAAATACGCATTAAGCCTGCCATCTCGCCTACTTGCATCCATCACAAAAATCCCATTTGCCTTAAAGCCAGCTTTACTCATAAGCTCTTGGATTTTGTCTTGGAGGTTTTGGTTATTAAGCGGTGTGAAGGTATTAAAAATAGGTGCAATAAGCGTGGGATATAGGGCATTGATCACTACCATAAGCAAAAATACCACGCCAAATCCCGCTAGCCACCAATACGCATAATCCATCACAATAAGCAAAAGCCATAGCACTAAGAATCCAAACACTGCTATAAGCGCGAAGCTCTTTAGTGTATCGATGAAAAAGATCTGCCAAGTTACATTCGAGAATCCATAGAGTTTATCTAGTCGCAGCTGCTTATACGCGCTAAGAGGAAGCTGCAAGAGAGCGTTAATCAGCACAAATCCTAGCACAAAGATGATGAAGCCAAAGGCTGCTTCTTCTGCCAAAAAGTCTTGCCACGCCGCAAGTCCAAAGCTCACCCACGCGATAAAAATCAGTGCTTCAAAAATATGGCTAATTATGGATAGGCGCAAGTTTGCCAAAGAGTAGCTAGCAGAGACTACATAGTCTTTGGGCTGGAGTATTACGGCTTGTCGCTTGGCAAAGGCTTTGATATGGTAGATTTGCAGTATATCAATCACAATGCTAGGAATGGTCAAAAAAAGCACATAACAAAGGCAAAACATCATCATACTTCATATCCTTACAAACATATAGGCTACGCATTTAGTAACCTTGCTATGCTAAATATTGTAAAACAAAAATATAAATCTAAAAATAATAACTTTGTAAGGGGTTTTTGTATAGGATTGTAAGCATAATCATAGGTGATACAAGCGCAGATGCGCAATGTTGTGTAATGTTGCGCAATGTAATGTAAGGATTAAATTGTAAGGATTCAATAATGGCACATACAAAATACATATTTGTTACAGGAGGGGTGTTAAGCTCACTGGGGAAAGGGATTTCATCATCATCGCTAGCGACCTTGCTAAAGCAAAGTGGCTATAAGGTCAATATCCTAAAAATCGATCCATATATCAATATCGATCCGGGCACGATGAGTCCGCTAGAGCACGGAGAAGTGTTTGTAACAGCCGATGGCGCAGAGACGGATTTAGACATAGGGCATTATGAGCGATTTTTAAACACAAGCCTTAGCAAAGGCAATAATTTCACCACAGGGCAGGTCTATCTCTCTGTCATAGAGAATGAGCGCAAGGGCAATTATCTAGGCAAAACGATCCAAGTAGTCCCGCATATTGTCGATGAGATAAAAAGCCGCATAAAGGCTGTGGGCAAGGGCTATGACTTCTTAGTCATCGAGCTAGGAGGCACGGTGGGAGATATTGAGGGGCTGCCATTTTTGGAGGCTATGCGCCAGCTCAAACACGAGCTGCCCAATACGCAAGTCTTAAGTATCCATGTAACACTTATCCCGCTCATTAGAGCAGCAGGTGAGCTAAAGACAAAGCCCACCCAGCACTCTGTGCAAGAGCTACGCCGCATAGGGATCACACCGCAAATCATCATCGCTAGGGCTGAAAAGCCTCTAAGCAAAGAGCTTAAGAAAAAGCTTGCGATGAGCTGCGATGTGGCTGATGATAGCGTGATTGAAGCCCTTGATGCTAAAAGTATCTATCAATGCCCGCTTAATTTCTTAAAAGAGGGGATTTTAACCCCTGTATCTAGGCATTTCGCGCTTGAGCCTATCGCGCCAGATATGAATGAATGGGATATGCTGGTAAAAAAGATCATCTCGCCAAAAGATGAGATTACAATCGCCTTTGTAGGGAAATATCTCCACCTAAAAGAATCCTACAAATCTCTAACCGAAGCCCTAATCCACGCAGGGGCAAACATCGACACACGCGTGCATATTAAGTGGATTGATAGCCAAGCCCTAGAGCATACACAAGGCGAGGAGCTAAGTGATGTTGATGGGATTTTGATCCCCGGGGGCTTTGGCAGCCGTGGCATAGAGGGCAAGATTTTGGCGATCCGCTATGCTAGGGAGCATAAAGTGCCATTTTTAGGGATATGCTTGGGAATGCAGCTAAGTATTATAGAGTTTGCCCGTAATGTGCTAGGCATAGAAAAAGCGGATTCTAGTGAGTTTGCCCCTGATACTTCCTACCCATTTATTTACTTGATAGAAGACTTCATCGATCAATGCGGCAACTCCCAGATCCGCACGATCAAGTCCCCTATGGGCGGGACTATGCGGCTTGGTGAGTATGAGTGCGTGCTACGCCCTAAAAGCCATATCGCCACTGCTTACAATCACGCCAAAATCATCAAAGAACGCCACCGCCACCGCTATGAAGCAAACCCCGCCTACCGAGCCTTGCTAGAAAAAAATGGTATGACTATCAGCGGTGAGTCAAAGAGCGGGCTTATTGAAGCTATCGAGCTAGAGAAGCACCCCTTTTTCATCGGCGTGCAGTTTCACCCAGAATTTACCTCGCGCTTGCAAGCCCCAAATCCTATCATCTTAGCCTTTGTGAAAAAGGCATTAGAATCCAAATCTAACCCAAAGAGCTAAGATGTCTCATCGCCCGCTTAGTAAAGAGGACATCTACACCCTTTTACACGATCGCACCAAGAAGTGGGACTTCCCCACGCTATCAACCCTCCCTCACCCATATCAGCTCAAATCCTGCGAGCAGGCATGTAAATTTCTAGCACAAAAAATGCGCGAGAATCCAGAGTGCAAGATCTTAGTGGTGGGGGATTATGATGTTGATGGGGTGATTGCTAGTGTGGTTATGATGAAGTTTTTTGCCTTGCTTGGCTATCAGCACATTAGCTATGTGATCCCAAGCCGCTTTAGCGATGGCTATGGTGTGTCAAAGGCGATTATTGAAGCTAATCCAAGCGATGTAGTCATCACCGTGGATAATGGCATAACCGCCTATGAAGCCGCAGAGTATTGTAAGCAGCAAGGCATCGCGCTTATCATCACAGATCATCATATCCCCAAAGATACGCTGCCTAATGCGGATTTCATTATAAATCCCCAGCAAAAGGACTGCACCTTTGCGCAAAAAGAAATTTGCGGTGCGCTTGTGGCGTGGTATTTTTGCGCGGGGCTAAAGATCGCCCTAGGGGCTAGTGTGGCAATCACGCCGCTTTTAGAGCTTGTGATGCTAGCAACCATTGCTGATATGATGCCGCTTACTCAAATCAACAAATGCATCGTGCTTTATGGGCTAAAGCAGCTGCCTAGCTCGCAAATCCCAGCCCTGCAAAAGCTGCAATCCCGCCTAAAGACGCGCTATATCACTGCTACGGATATTTCCTTTTCACTCACACCTTTACTCAATGCTGCTGGGCGTATGGAAGAAGGGCGCATTGCTAGTGAGTTTTTGCTGCTAGATTCTAGTAGCTTAGAGGCAAATATGCACGCAAGCCAAGAGTCTAATGCCCCTATTAGCACGCAGCTTGCTAGGGCGTTGGATTCTGGGCTAGAGTCGTTGCTGCGGCTCAATCAAAAGCGCAAAGACACGGCAAAATCCGTGCTAGAATCCGCCATAGCCACTGCCATTGTGTATGATAATGCCGTGATTGCAAAGGGAGAGGATTGGCACGAGGGGGTGCTAGGCATTGTCGCTGCGCAAATGGCAAACCACTACAAAAAGCCAGCTATCGTGCTAGCACGCACTAAGGAGCTAGGGCTAGAATCTATGCTAAAGGGCAGTGCGAGATCCTATGGCGAGGCGGATTTGATGAGTGTGCTGCTTGGGGCTAGGGAGATTCTAGGGGAATTTGGCGGGCATAGCAAGGCGGCTGGGCTTAGTGTGGAGTGTGAGCGATTTGATAGATTATGTGCGTATTTGGAGGGCTTGTGCGAGCTACCACAATGCCAAAGCACGCAAGAGGGGCTTGAGATTTTGCCTATTGATGTTAAAGATATTGACACAGAGCTATTTGCGCTTTTGCAGAGATTTGAGCCTTATGGGCAGGGCAATCCAAAGCCTATCTTGCAAGCTAGGCTACAAATCCGCCAGATAAGCCCCATAAAGCAGCATAAAAAGCTGCGGTTTTTTGGCACGGATCTTTGGGGGATTTGCTTTTTTTGCGAGCAGGAGCTTAGGGTCAAAGAGTGGATTCTAGCGAGCTTTAGTATGCAGATGGATGCGTATAGGGGGGTGCCGATGATGGTGTTGCAAGAAGTGGAGAAGCTGTGAGAAAGTGTAAGGATTCGGCTTTGCTTGGCGGGGATTCAGCTTTGGGTGAGCAATGCGGCAGTGTTGCGGATTTTGTGAAAGGCACGAACGCCAAGTTCGCTAACCTTCCCCAAAATCCGCAAAGCTCCCACAGCCCCACCGCAATTCCTAGAATCCTTGAAGAAAAATGGGCTGGATATGCAAACGCCACACAAGTCCTAGAATCCCAAAGCGGCTTTACAAAACAAGTTGAAATCCTAGAATCCACTTTTGAAAGCAATACCGCAAAACAAGCGAAGCGGTGCAAGGCGAAGCCGCAGCAGGTTTCTTTAGTAATTCCTAGAATCCTTGAAGAATACAATCAGGGCGATTTTGAAAAATCCGCCCCCTCGTCATTGCGAGCGAGCTTTGCTCGCGTGGCAATCCACAAAAACAACGCCAAAATCCTAGAATCCACTTTTGAAAATTACAAACACAAAACACAAAGCATAGCTTCTTTAGAAAAAGTGGATTCTAGGATTGAAGCCTTTTTATTGTCATTGCGAGCCGACTTGTCGGCGTGGCAATCCATACAAAAATATATCAACCCCCTAGAATCCACTTTTGAAAAATCGCAAAAAGTGGATTGCCACGCAATCGCTGCTGTGCTTGCTTGTAATGACAGAGTGGGGGGAGTGGATTGCCACGCGGATTTTCAATCCGCTCGCAATGACGGAGCAATAGCCGCAAGTCAAAAAGTGGATTCTAGGGAAAATGCAAAAAGTTTAAACGAGCCGCAAAATACAAAAGCCCAAAGCGTGTTTGATAGCGAGGCGGCAGGATTGTGCGGCAAAAATAGAGGGACTGAAAGTGTGTTTGATAGCGAGCCACAGGCGGCAGGATTTTTGATGAAAAAGTGGGGTTGTGCAGCCTTTTGTGCGGAGATAAGCCTAGTTGGCTTTTCCACAAACAAAAGGCAAACTCCCCGCTTTTTCGCAAAACAAGCAAAGCGGTGCAAGCCGAAGCCAAAGCAAGTTTCTTTAGTAAAAAGCCAACGCCTGCACTACAAAAAGGCAATTTAATGCTAACCCATCAAGACTCTCATCTAGCCCAAGCCCTTGATCTAGATGAGTTTCTCACGCGTTTTCATACCTATCTAGCTCGCCCCAAGCTGCTTTATCTGCAAGGTGATATGCAGCTCTATCACACGATGTTGCGCGAGATGGATTCTATGCAGCTCCCCTCTTTGCCAGCTCTTGCGGACTTCTCTCACGCATTTTTACTCCTGCAAAAGCGTGGCACGCTAAGCTTGCAAGATATTTGGGGCTTTGCTAGGGAGCTAGAGTTTTTTGCCACTTTGCAAGAGACTTTGCACCCTTACCCAGAGTCTCAATTCCACGCTTTTGTGGCAAAGATCCTTATCCCAGCGCATTTGCTTCAGGCGTTTTGTATCTTTGATGAAAAAGGCGAGATACAAGCAGGGCGATTTGCTCATATTGATAACTTGCGCGCACAGCTCTCCAGCACGCAAGGCTCCATCCAGCAAGCTCTTAATGCCCTGCTAGCAAAAGAGAGTCTAGCCCCCTATCTTGTGGATAAGCAAATCCACTTCATCTATGATGCGCAAACTCTCTTGCTAAAGGCGGGCTACACGCGCGTGCTTAAGGGCTCTGTGCTTGATCGCACGCAAGGAGGGTTTTTCTATGTGCTGCCAAGTGAGATTGCTAGGCTCTATGATAAGCTCCAAGAGCTGCGCGATGTGTATGCTCTAGAGGTGCGCAAGCTTTGTGAGAGTCTTAGCGAGATTGCGCGTGGGGAGCTTAGGTTTTTGCGGTTTTTGGATAGGCAGTTTGATGTGGTGGATTTGTTGTGTGGGAGGGTGGGGTTTGCTAAAGATCTAGGGCTAGAGTTTGTTTTTGATGGGCGCGTTGGCTTTTTGGCTAAAAATGGCGATTGCGGCGGCGATTCTGCGCTCATTACCACGCAAGGTAAATCCCTTGAATCGCCTTGCAAAGCCCCATTTTTAGCGCAAAAATCCTGCCGCGAGCAACTTCAAGCAAAATCCGCCCAATCCCTAGAATCCCAAAATGGCTTTACAGAAACAACGCCACCCCTAGAATCCACTTTTCCCCAAAATCCGCAAAGCTCCCACAGCCCCACCGCAATTCCTAGAATCCTAGAAAAAGAAAAAGGGGCTGAGTGTGAAAAATCCTGCCGCGAGCAGACGGAGCTAGAATCCACTTTTGAAAAAGTGGATTCTAGGGGTGGCGATCTGTCATTGCGAGACACTGCGGAAGCAGTGGCGTGGCAATCCACAAAAGAATCCACGCAAGTGGATTCTAGGAATGCTTTTTTTGCTAGCGCAAAAACTATGGATTGCCACGCAAGCACTATCGCGCTTGCTCGCAATGACGATAAAAACGGCGTTAGTAAAAAAGTGGATTCTAGGGAAAATGCTGAAAGTTTAAACACGCCGCAAAATGAAAAAGTAGAAAATGTGTTTGATAGCGACTCGCAGGCGGAAGGATTTTCTAAAGAAACTTCGTTGTGTGATGATTTTCTAAAGAAACCTGCTTGCGTGCCCCCGCCTTGCACCGCTGTCGCTGGTTTTGTGGGTTGCGCGTGGCGAGGAGAGGGCGAAGGGATTTACCTAGCGGAGAGCCAAGCCCTCGCCGCAGACTCCCGCAAAACAAGCGAAGCGAAGTTTCTTCAGAAAAGCGCGCAAAACAAGCGAAGCGAAGTTTCTTTAGAAAAGCCAACGCCAAAACCAAACAAAGCCAAATCCTCTAATAAAACCATAATCCTTCATAGCTTCTGCCACCCTATTTTGAAAAATCCCAAACCCTTAACCCTAACCTTTGACAAAGGCTTGCTGCTGCTTACAGGCGTCAATGCCGGGGGCAAGACAATGCTGCTAAAATCACTCCTAAGTGCAGCCTTTTTGGCAAAGCTTTTGCTGCCTATGAAAATCAACGCCCACAAAAGCCATATCCCCCACTACAAGCATATCTATGCCATTATCTCAAATCCTCAAAGCTCTAGAGATGATATAAGCACCTTTGCAGGTAGGGTGCTAGAGCTTAGCCGGCAGCTAGATAAAGATGATATGCTTTTAGGCATTGATGAAATCGAGCTAGGCACAGATGCCGACGAGGCTGCTAGCTTGTATAAGGTGCTTTTAGAGCTTTTGCTTGATAGGCACGCCAAGCTTGTAGTAACCACCCACCACAAACGCCTAGCCTCTCTTATGGCAAAAGATCCTAGGATCCAGCTAGCAGCCGCGATGTTTGATGTGGAGAAATCTTGCGCTAGCTATACATTTTTGCACGGCAGTATTGGTAAAAGCTATGCCTTTGAAATCGCGCAAAAATTTGGCATACCAAAGCATATTATCGCGCGAGCCAAAGAGCATTATGGCAGTGATAAAGAGCGGCTAAACGCCCTTATAGAGCAAAGCAGCAGCCTTAGCCTAGAGCTAGAGTCCAAAGCCCAAGAGCTACAAAAGCGTATCCAAAAGGCTCGCAATGCCAAAGAGGCTTATAGTGAGAAAATCGATGAGCTAGAGCGGGCATACAAAGCAAGGGAAAGGGAGCTAGAATCCACTTTTAACAAAGCCTTGCAAGCCCTAAAAGCACAGGCAAACACGCAAGAAGATCTGCATAGAAACTTCAACCGCGCACACGAGATTGTGCGCCACAAGCCCAAGTCTCCGCCTAGTCCAAAGCCTGTGCATAAGGAGTTTGCCACAGGGGATCTGGCACGCTATGGAGAGTGCAATGCGCGTATCCTCCGCAGTGAAAAGCGGCATTGTCTTATCGAGCTAGAATCTGGTATGCGCCTAAAGGTAGAAAAAAGCCAGCTTAAGAGCCCAAACAAAGCTAGCTTACAAGCACACAATGCGACAAAAACGACTCTATCTTATACCCCAAAAGCAAGTGTGAAGCTAGACTTACACGGCTTGCGAGCAGAAGAAGCCTTGCAAAAGCTTGGGGATTTTATCAGCGATAGCCTAATCGCGGGCTTTGATGAGGTGCTGATTTTCCACGGCATTGGCACAGGGGTGCTCTCAGCGGTGGTAAAAGACTTTTTGCAAAATCACCCTAAAGTCGTGTCCTTTAGCGATGCACCGCCAAATATGGGCGGCTATGGCGCGAAGCTGGTGCGGCTATGATGAGATTGCTTGTGTGCTGTGTGCTTGGCGTATCAGTCGCGCTAGGTGTGAGCATAGATTGTGCTAGAAAGAGTGCGGATCCTGCGTGCAAGCATAGGGCATTTAGCTTTGTGGGGGCTAGGGATTTTGTGCGGTTTTTTACCCCAGCTCCTACGCCTATTGCCATAGATTCTAGGGCGAAGGAGCTAGAATCTAGCTTGGGCGTTTTCCCCCTAGTTGCCAATCCATTTGCGCCATTTATCCACGATAAAAGCCCAGAGTCCTTGGCATTTGCCCCAAGCGCAATACTTCGCATAAGTGCCAAAGCCTTTGAAAAAGAGCTAGCATCAAGGAAGAGATTATTACAAGCACAAGCCGTGCTATTTCAAGCGATGAGAGATGATCGGGCAAAGCGCGATGATAAGGAGATCTATCTCACTCTAGCAATGCTAGAGTATCGCCTAAATGGATTCTACCATTTGCGCACTTTGGCGGCATATATCCGTGCATATTTGCTCGCAGGCGGGAGCAAGGAGCGTGTGCCTAAGCCCCTTGTGCCTTTCCTAGATTCTAGGGCAGAAGTAGCCCTGCCTAGTTTTAAGCGCGTTGTGTCATCATTGCTGCTAGAGCATTCTACAAATGCCCCAGCAGCTAGTGCGCATTGGTTTGTTTCTAGCTATGGGCAGAGCCAAGAGGCTTTTGTGCGTATTTTTACACAAGGGGCGCGATCTTGTGTGGGGATTATCACTAAGGATTCTAAAGGGGTTGCTACAACGCAGGGTGTTGCCTGCTTGCCGTATTTTGTCGATGAGCTATTGCTGCTGCCTTTTGATGAAAGGCTCTATATCATCGGGGGCGATAGAATCTATCTTGTCCCAAGTCCGCTATTTACGCACCCTGCGCCTACTTATGCCATTATGCACTATCAGGAGAAAAATCGCCCAAATCTTTGCCCCTATAGCGCACAGCTGCGTGATGATGGCAAGGAAGAGCATTTAGCAAGCGATCTTGCTCGTGCGGGCTATGGGGTGGATTCTAGTAAAAAGGCTTTGAGCAAATGGCAAGAGGACTTTGCTTTGGGCGATGAGACAATGCGTGTGGAGTATCTAGGGTATATTGATGTGTTTAATGATGGCTCTAGTGTGCCTGTGGCTCGCACGCATACAAGCATTGTCCCACATCTGCCCTTGTATGAGGCATTTACCCTTGATCCTACAAGCTTGCAAGCAGATATTGTCTTAAGCCATCCTAGTATGGCGATCAATGGGCGGATTGCTTCGCTATTTTTTATCCGCTATGAGGGTGAGATTGTCGGCTGTGTGCGCGATGAGCGACATAGAGAAGAAAGGCTTTTTAGATTCTATAAAGATAGTCCGCCTAAGCTTATTAAGCATAATCACCTAGAAAGCTCACTACACTCCATAGAAGAGATAGCCCCCCTGCCTAGCACACCACAATCTGCTTGCTATTTTGAGAGATCTAAGCACAGCTCAAATCCACGATACAAAGATAGCCGATATGGGCTTTTGGCACTTGGAGAGCAAATTATCTCACAAGGGCGTTTGTGTGATGAGACATTGCAAAAGGCACTTGTAGCCTGCAAGAATCTTGCCGCAGAAAATGACGCGCTAGAATGTCGGCTTGATCGCATAAATAAGGCGATAGAAAATGTGCTATAATCTAGGGCAGATGCAGTGTATATCTTAATGAAGAAAGGTTATGTATGAGAGGGTTTAAGGTGTTTAGTGGCAATGCACATAAAGAGTTTGGGCAGGAGTTTGCCAAGCATTTAGATGTCGTGCTTAGTAAAATTATGATCAATCGCTTTAGCGATGGCGAAATTGGCGTGCAGATCCAAGAATCTGTGCGAGGCAAAGATGTCTTCATAATCCAGCCTACTTGTATGCCCACAAATGACAATCTTATGGAGCTACTCATTATGAGCGATGCTTTTAAGCGCAGCTCTGCTAGCTCTATCACGGCGATTATCCCTTACTTTGGCTATGCGAGGCAGGATCGCAAAGCCGCCCCACGCGTGCCAATTACTGCCAAGCTTGTGGCAAACCTTATCCAAAATGCGGGCATTGATCGCGTGATCACTATGGATTTGCACGCAGGGCAGATACAGGGCTTTTTTGATATTCCGGTGGATAATCTCTATGGCTCAATTATTTTCCAAGATCATATCCGTAGCAAAAAGCTCCCAAATCCCATCATCGCTAGCCCAGATATTGGCGGTGTGGCTAGGGCTAGGTATTTTGGGCAAAAGCTTGGGCTTGATTTGGTCATTGTCGATAAGCGCAGGGAGAGGGCAAATGAAAGTGAAGTGATGAATATCATCGGTGATGTGAGTGGTAAAGATGTGATTTTGGTCGATGATATGATCGATACTGCTGGGACAATGTGCAAAGCCGCTCAAGCACTCAAAGATAAAGGTGCTACTTCTGTGATGGCTCTAGGCACACACGCGATTTTAAGCGGTCCGGCGATTTCTCGCATACAAGAGAGCGTGCTAGATGAGGTGATTGTAAGCAACTCTATCCCCTTGCATAAAGCGTGTGAGAAGATCACCGTGCTAAATGTCGCGCCATTGTTTGCGGAAGTTGTGCGTAGAATCTACCACAATGAAAGTGTCAATTCACTATTTATGTAAAGAGTGGCTATGGTTTTTGAACACGAGATCCCAGAGGGGACGAAGCTGTATTTTGGCAAGAGTGCTAGGATCAAGCGCGAGCTAGAGAGTGCGGCGTGCGAGATATTCTATCGCCATAATTTTGAAGAAGTGGTTACGCCGTATTTTTCTTACCTTGAGCATCAGCAAAACTTCTCCGATCGGCATTTGATCCGCCTAAGTAGCCAAAACAATCACCAAATCTCTCTGCGCTATGACTCCACAATCGATACTATCCGCACGATCACCAAAAGGCTAGGGCGAGCGACTAGCCATAAGAAGTGGTTTTATATCCAGCCTGTGTTTAGCTATCCTACTAATGAGATTTATCAAATCGGCGCAGAATCCATCCACGATGGAAATTTGCAGAGTATGATTGGTATTGGGCTTGAGATTTTGTCTCGTTGTGGTGTTAAGGCGATATTGCAATTTAGCAATATTAAGATTCTAGAGCTTACCCTAGCAGAAATTGGCATAGATAAAGACACTTACAGATCCCTATCACTGCGCCAGATCGCGCAAAAAGCACGCTTTGTGCAAGATCTTTTGCGTATCAATAGCTTGCACGATCTTGATAGCTTCTTGCCAGATGCGCCGATGTTTGTGCGCTTTGAGCTAGAGCGATTATCCCATAAAGCGCACGCGTGTGGGTATGAGCATATCCTAATCTCGCCGCTTGAGTTGCCGCTTGTGGATTATTATGATGATGTGGTTTTCCGTATTTTTAGCGAGAATGACACGCTTGTGCTTGGCGGTAAATACAATATCCAAGAGTGCTTGTGCTGTGGGTTTGGGATTTATGTGGATAATGTGATTGGTCATATTCTGGCACATAATTTAGCAAAAGAGTAAGGAGAGTATATGGCAGATTTGATTGTGGGGATTCAGTGGGGTGATGAGGGCAAGGGCAAGATTGTCGATGTGCTGGCAAAGGATTATGACTATATTGTCCGCTATCAAGGAGGGCATAATGCTGGGCATACTATTGTTGTGGGTGATACAAAATACGCCTTACACCTAATCCCTTCAGGTATCATCACGCCTAATTGCCTAAATATCATTGGCAATGGCGTGGTGATCGAGCCTAGCGCACTCATTGAAGAAATGCGACAATTTGGCGGCGAGCAGGCTTTGCTTGGGAGGCTGTTTATCTCTGATAGGGCGCATATTATCCTGCCCTTTCATCAAAAAGTGGATTCTAGCCTAGAATCCACAAACGCCATAGGCACGACCAAAAAGGGCATAGGACCTTGCTATACGGATAAAATCGCGCGTATAGGGCTAAGGGCGTGTGATGTGCGCAACTTCCCCGCACAAAGGCAAGCCATCACCGCGCGTTTAAGTGAGCGCGTGCAGAGCTTGATAGAATCTGGTGTGTTAGATTCTAGTGTAGAAGAGCTTGTGCAAGCAAGCTTAGAGTCCCTAGAATCCGCCCATAAGATTCTATCGCCCTTCATCACTGATACGACTGCGCTACTTTGGGAAGCACAAGAGCAGGGCAAAAAGATTTTGCTAGAGGGCGCACAAGGCAGTATGCTTGATATTGATCACGGCACTTACCCCTTTGTAACAAGCTCGACTACTATTGCCGCAGGATCTTGCGCTGGGAGTGGGCTAGCCCCGCGCGATATTACTAGCGTGCTTGGGATTATGAAAGCTTACTGCACGCGCGTGGGACACGGACCTTTCCCTACTGAAGATTGTGGTGAGTATGGGAGGATCTTGCGCGATAAGGGTGTGGAATTTGGCACGACTACGGGACGCGAGCGGCGGTGCGGGAGCTTTGATGCCCTTGCTGCGCGCTATGCGTGCAAGCTTAATGGCTGTGATAAAATCGCGCTGATGAAGCTTGATGTGCTAGATGGATTTGAGACAATTGCTGTGTGTGTGGCATATCAATACCAAGGGCGAAAGATTGAGTATGTGCCAAGTGATTTAGAAAATGCTACGCCAATGTATGAGATCCTGCCCGGCTGGGCTGGAGAGATGAGCAAGGGGGTGAAAAGCTATGATGCCCTGCCAGAAAATGCAAAGGCGTATATCGCGCGTTTAGAGGAGCTTGTGGGGGTGAAAATCGCCCTTATCTCAACAGGTGCAGAGAGAAGCGAGATCATTTATCGCTAGAATCCACTTTTGATGAAAACACCATTTGACAAGCTTATCAAAGCCCAAGAGCAAAAGCTCTCTTTATGTGAGCAGCATATTGTCCGCTACAACAACGAAATCGCCGCCAAGCAAAGCCAAGTCAATGGGCTAATCGAGCAAATCGCCACGATGAATCTCCCGCAGTCAGGGGATTTTAGTGTGTTTCTCCAAGCCAATGCCAAAAGAAGGGCGTTTGTCTTTGAAATAGATTCTATACAAGAGCAGATCGCCCACGACAAGGCGCGGATACAGGAGTTAGAGCAAGAGTATCGGCTGCTGTGTGTGGAGTTTGAAAAGCTTAAACATATCCGCGATAAAGAGCGCGAAAAGTTTCTTAAAGCACTTAAGCAAAAAGAGCGCAAAGAGCTTGATGAAATTGCAATCCTACTTTACAAAAAGGAGCCATTGTGAGAATTTTAGTAGCAGTGCTGGTGTGTGTGTTGTCTGTGGTCTATGCGGAGAAAAAGGAGCCAAATCCTGACGCGCTTTTGCAGTGTAATGCAATCTTTGAAGCGCGTAAAGATGAAATCGCTCAAAACTTACGCACCTTGAATGAAAAAATGCAAAATCTCGAAGCCTACAAAAATGCCACACAAAATATCCTAGATCAAAAGCAGGCAAAGCTACAAGAGCAAGAGCAAGCCTTGAAAGCTAAAATAGAAGAAGCTACCAAAGAAGCCCAAAAGCAAGCAAAACTTCAAGATGATAAGAAAAAAGCCATAGAGGCACTGATCGCTAAAAATGAAGCCTTGCTAAAAGAGATCCAATCATCTGCAAACACTAAAGTCGCAAAGAGTTTTTCTGGTATGAAAGATTCTAAAGCCGCGCCAATTATCGCAGAGCTAGATGATGCAGAAGCAGCGACTATACTCTCATCACTCACTGCTGCGGAGATGGCAAAGATCCTAGCTAAAATGGACGCCAAGCGTGCCGCAGAGCTTACCAAAATCATCGCCAAAGGACCGCCCTTTAGCAATGATAAGCCAAAATCTAGTCCAAAAGTAGCAGAGGTGCCCGGCGATAGCCCAAAGGCTCCTGAGCAAGATCAAGTAGATTTCCAAGAAAATGGCGGGATCTAGTCTTATCCAGCCTTTTAGATGATGGCACACTGCTTGGCATAGATCAAGCAGTGTAGATTCTACACGATAGCATTAGTCGCATTTCTAAGGTGCAAGGTCCCACTTTTCTTCATTTATACGAGATACTTACACTACTTATCAATGGATTTGTATTTAATTCTTAAGGTATTAACTAATCATTAGAACAAGTGGCAGTATATTGATATACCCCAAACAAAGGAGTATATATGAAAGTATTATTCACCATAGCCTTTGCCTTGCAAAGTGCTTTATATCCGTTAGTGGCAGAAGTGCTAGAATCTAAGCCTGCTCCTGTGGTGCAGCATAAAGTCCAGCCGCCTAAAGATAGGTCATTGCAGGTTGTTACATCTAAAGGCTACAAGCTGTGCTATGCACCTACTTTTTCAAGCTACGCAGCTCATTACTCTTATATTGGGCTTGTGGATTGCTCATCAAGGAGGGCAATCCCAGCTAGATTTGATGCCTTTGGGCGCATTGGCTTTAATATCAACAAAACTTGGCTTTGCTTGACTGCGCCAGATTCTGTATGGGCGAGAGAAAAGACATTTGACTATCTCTTCCTTTCCCCTTGTGTCATCAATCTCAAAGCCCAGCAGTGGAAAGTCCAAAATGGGCGGTTTGTCTCACGCGAGGCATTTTATAGCATTAAAGATGATGGTAGCTATCTCTATGCCGCAAAGCCAAGGGATAAAAAGCTCTTTTTTCATAAGCTTTCATCAAGTATGACAGAGTGGTCAAAGACAATCGCTATGCCCGGAAATCTAAGTATTTTTATGTGGATTGGCTGGGATTTGATCGATCGCTATGGGCAGCAACGCTACTTTTTGCGCAGTAATTATTCTGATAAAAACACGATGATTTTATACTACAACCTAATGAGTGGGCATATCGCAGAATACTATGAGCCAACAGGGCGATTGTATTGTATGTATTCTGATACACGCAAGCAAAATTGGGACTGGGTGTGGTGGGCATTGTGCGATGATACAAAGCCCCCTAAAGTCAATCGTGCATATTTTAAGCCTATCCCTGTGGGGCAGAATCTCTACTCCTTTGAGGATAAAGATGGCAATATCCTGCGTGTAACGCGCTATGGATATTATTGGGGTGTGCCTTATACGGTCAATAAGCGATATATCGCCAAAGACACGGGCAAAAGCCCTACTTCTGCCTTTGTTGTTGATCCTTATATGGAAGTGTGGCTGCGCTTTATTTATGCGAATGCCGGGAGGAATTTGCATAATTGTCCAGCTCCGGGGCATTGGCTTGGGGATCCCTATAAGAAAAAGACAAATATCCCGCCCTTGCCACCAAGCTTTAATTTAAGTGAGCAGTGGATACAGCGGCTTTTTGCCATTGATTACAGCACAGATATGACAACCCCTGCAAGTGGGATTTGCGGTGTATGTCTGCTACAAGCATATCAAATGATAGCCGAGCTACTGCATTTTCAAACCCCTCTTACAAGTGGCGGATATTTTTTTGACACAGCACCGGGTAGGAATCCTTTCCCCTCCTTTCAAGCTAGAAACTCTATCTTGCACCAAACGCTAGAAGATATTATGAGCTACTATAATTATCCTGTTACAGGGCGTAGGGATTCGTTTTTGCGCAATGTGGAGAGGGCGTATGCAAGCAGTATTTCTATGCTGCCGCAGTATGATTGGACAATGCTTGGGCAAGGGGTAACACAAGCTGAAGTAGATAGCCTTATGCAGCGCGTGATCAACTCCCCTGCTGGGAGTGTGTTTCTTTTTACAATGGCGAGATTTGATCCAGATTTACGCACGCTAACCGCGCACGCTGTGCCTGTTTTACGCTTGCAAAGTGGCGTGGTAACAATCCCCGCAAACTCTCTTGTAACTATGGAGGAGTATCGGGCGAGATTAGTGCCTGCAAATAGTGTAGCCGAGCTTAGAGAGCGGCTGGGGCGATTTGCAGGGAGACATATCAATGTCGTGGGGCTTGGGGTATTTTCTGTGGATAGGGCATATCGCAATGGCTTTGAAGGCATTGTGTCTTTGAGCGATTGCAGTGGTGATGGGAGCGATAGGAGAGGGAATGGACTTTTGCCCTTGCCAGAGCTTTTAAATCAGTGCATAAGTGGGCGGTGTGAATACTAGATCTAGCCTTAGGAGCCAAGTAGCCATATCACGCTAATGTGTGCTAGAATTGCGCAAGACTCAGCAGGGGAAAATCTATGCACGAATCTACACAGCCTACCACACAGGAAAAAGATCTTACACAAGCTTCATCTAGCCTAGATTCTAGCGCGCAAGACTCTAGGCTACCACCTAAGCTAGAATCCACTTTGCTAGATTCTGCCAAAGACTCTCTACTAGAATCTAATCTCAACTCCACAGAATCCACCCTGCTAGATTCCGCTCAAAAATCCACCCCGCAAGAGCAACGAGTGATAAAAATCATTCTAGGTGTGGGCATTGCCCTTGTGCTTGGCATTATTGCAGCGATTGTGGCAAGAGTGTATCTTGGAGCGTCTTTTAAGGTTTCAGCCTTGCTTGGCATTATTGCCCTGCTTGTTGCACTCTGGACGAATAAAGCCCTGCCGCTAGGCGTTGTCTCACTTTTGCCCATTATCCTTTTCCCAAGTTTTGGCATACTTGATACCAAAAGTGCTACGGCAAATTATGCTAATCCTATCATTTATCTCTTTTTGGGTGGCTTTATGCTCGCTACCGCCACAGAAAAAATTGGGCTACATAAAATCATCGCTAAAAAGTTTCTCTCCCTTTTTCCGCAAAATCCTAAGGGTGTTATCTCTGCTTTGGGGCTTGCCTCTTGTGTGCTTGGCACAGCTTTATCAAACTCCACAACCGCGATTTTGCTCCTGCCTATTGCCTTATCAATCACACAGGATTATTTTCTTAAAATGCGTTTTTTACTCGCCGTGGCATTTGGGGCGAGTATCAGCGGGATTACAACGCCTATTGGCTCACCGCCTAATCTTATCTTTCTAGGATTCTTAGAAAAGCTTGGCTTTGATGGTATAAGCTTTACCACTTGGATTTTTATGATGGCTCCACTTACTTGCCTTATGCTTTATACGATGATTTATATACTCTCTTTTGGCACACAAGGTCATAGCGTGGAGTTTAAGGCGTTTGAAAATATACAAGTTCGTGCTGAACATAAGCGATTATTATTTTTCATCGCTCTTTTGCTTGTTGTGTTATTTTTAAACTCGCCTATTAAGCCTTTTTACAATGGCTTGGGGCTAAATGAAAATGTGATTTTACTAGCCTTTGGGCTACTTATGTTTGTGCCAAAGCTTGGGTTTTTGGATTGGGACGATTCTAAGTCTATCCCTTATGAGCTGATATTTTTGTTTGGTGCGGGGTTTTGTATCGCCACTGCCTTTTCTCAATCCGAGCTTGGCGGGGTGTTTGAAAGCTATTTTATGCGCTTTGCTAATTTGCCATTTTTTGTATTTTTACTCCTTGCTTGTGTTTGTGCGATTATCGCCACAGGCTTTTTAAGCACAACGGCACTTATTGCTATTTTACTACCTATCATTTATACCGCTACGCAGTCGTTTTTGGTCGCAGATGAGCCGACAATCACAATGCTTGCTATCACAATTTGTGCGAGCTTTTCTTTTATGATTCCTATCTCCACACCGCCTAATGCCATAGTCTTTGAAAAAGGCGGTATCAAAGTGTGGGATATGGTGCGATTTGGCTTTTTGCTAAGTGTTGTGGGGATTGTAGCGGTGAGTATCTTTGCCTTTGTATATTGGCGGTGGTTTTTGGGGTAGATTAAGGGCAGGCTAGGATTTAGACAAATGGCTTTGTGGCGCGTTTGGGGGGCTAGTGTTTGGGGGGCTTGCTTTTTTTGCGTTTGTGGTCTTGAAGCATTTTTTTAAAATCGCTCAAATCCTCTTCTGTGGCGATGATGTCTTTGGAGTCTAGGGGGAGCTGCTGCTCTTGCGTGGCTTTAGATTCTAGTGCGCCCATACCCTCTAGGGCAAGATCGGAGTAAAAGTCGCGTAGCTCGATTTGCAGGCGTTTATTTTCTAGCTCAAGGGAGGAGATGTGGATTTTTAGCGTGCGGTTTTCTTTGAATGCTACGCGATATTTTTTATACACATCTTCGCTAAAGATTTTTTGCGCGGGTTTTGCTTTGGCTATGGAGCCATCTTTTAGGTAGATTTGCACGCTTTTTAGGCTGCCGGGTAGGATCTGCTTGCGCGATTCTTGTAGCTCTAGCTTGGCTTTTTTGGCTTGGGTTATGATTTTTTGCACGCTGATTTCATCGTGGAGTTTGGCTAGCTCATTGCTCGCATTGCGTTTTTTGGATTCTAGCTTTTGGATTTGCTCTTTTAGCGCACTCTCTTTGGCGCGCAAGTCTTTTAGCGTGGCTTGTGAGCTTAGGATTTCATCTTTGTAGCTTTGCAGCTCTTTTTGCAAGGAATCTGCCTTATCTATGATCACCCCAGCAAGCTCCCAGCTCTCTTTGATCTGCTCTAAAGTCAGCTCATCGGCGTGCTTGACAAGGTCTTTTAGCAAGTCTTTTGTAAGTGGGGTATCCATAGATTCTCCTTGATCTGCCTACTCTAGCATTTCTAGCCGCAGTAGTAGCATATCTCTGCCTTGCGTGATTTGCACACTCTTGCTCGCGCATTGTGGGCAAGTGGCGTAGTCTTGCTGCTTTGGCGCACTAGTAGTGCCACAAGAGCTACACGCAAGCATTATGGGCTGGATTTGTATCTCTAAATGCGCGTGCTTTGTGTAAATGCTCTCTTCTTTAAAGGTCTCAAACGCACTTTGTAGCAAAGCTACTTCTATGCCGCTATGCTCGCCAATACCCACGACAATCTTCTCTATCTTACTCGCACCAGAATCTAGCGCGTAGTGATCGCATTGCTCTAGTAGGGCTGTTACGACAGAGTATTCGTGCATTTTGGAGTCTTTCTTCTTGGTATTTGCGCGGATTTTAGCATATTTTGGTGTGTTTGTGGTTGCGCTATGAAGTCTGCTATAATGCCCCAAATCTTTCAACCTCTTAAGGATACACTATGCTAGAGCCAAATACCACTACTTCAAGCACACTTCCTCCGCGCTATAAAACAAAGCAGATTCTAGTTGGCAATGTCGCTATCGGTGGCGATGCGCCTATATCTGTGCAGAGTATGACATTTACCAAGACCAAAGACATACAGGCTACAAAAGAGCAGCTAGATCGCTTGGCTTTGGCTGGAGCGGACATCGTGCGTGTGGCAGTAAGCGATCTCAAAGATGCCCACGCGCTTAAAGACTTGCGCGCGATCTCCCCGCTGCCGCTTGTCTCTGATATACACTTCCGCTATGAATACGCGCTTATCGCCGCAGAGTCGGTGGATTGCATCCGCATAAATCCGGGCAACATCGGCTCAAAGGATAAGATCAAAGCCGTGGCAGATGCGTGCAATGCGCGTAATATCCCTATCCGCATAGGTGTTAATGGCGGCAGTTTAGAGAAGCAGTTTGAAGAAAAGTATGGCGCGACTCCAAAGGGTATGGTGGAATCTGCTTTATACAATATCAAGCTTTTAGAGGATTTTGGCTTCACAAACCTCAAAGTCTCGCTCAAAGCCAGCGATGTGGAGCGCACAATGGCAGCATATAGAATGCTACGCCCACTTGTGGAATACCCCTTTCATCTAGGCGTTACAGAAGCAGGGACGATGTTTCACTCCACGATTAAGTCTTCTATGGCACTTGGGGGGCTGCTTATGGAGGGCATTGGCGATACGATGCGCTGCTCAATCACCGGCGAGCTAGAGCAAGAAATCGCCCTAGCGCGCGCGATCTTGCGATATAGCGGGCGGCAGAAGCAGGGCATCACTATCATCTCCTGTCCTACTTGTGGGCGCATACAAGCAGATCTAGTCAGTATGGTAAAAGAGGTGGAGAAGCGACTAAGCCATATCACCACGCCGCTGCAAGTAAGCGTTATGGGCTGTGCGGTGAATGCTTTAGGAGAGGCAAAGCACGCGGATATTGCCATAGCCTTTGGGCATAAATCAGGAATGATCATTAAAGAGGGTGAAGTGCTACGCAAGCTCCCAGAAGAAAAGCTCCTAGAATCCTTTGTCGCAGAAGTGGAGCAAATGGCACAAGAGCGCGCCCAAGCGCAGTAGCCATAGAGAGATACTAGCGATAGAAAGTCCTAGAATCCACTTTTAAAAAAGTGGATTCTAGGATTATGCTATGGATTGCCACGCCGACTTTATCGGCTCGCGAGTGAGAGAAAATGGGCTTTTTCACAAAGCCTGTTTTACTTCAAAAAGCTTGGTTTGCTTTACAAAACCTGTTTTACTTCAACACGATTCTAAGAGTTGCGGTGGGGCTTTGCGTGCTTTGAAAAAATTTAGGGTAGGAGCTATCTTGGCGATAGTGACTGCCCTAAATTTTTTCAATGGCGTGAATTGCTCGCCCAAGACTGAATCGCCTACTCCCTAGAATCCACTTTTAAAAAAGTGGATTCTAGGGCTAGAGTCTTTGCTAGAATCTATTGCACCCTAGTAGCGTAGGGTTTGTTTTAGCAAGGATTCTATATCCACTTTATGTCCCAAAAGCTCTTGATAGATGATGTAGTTTGCTAGCACTTTCATACCATAGAATCTAGGCTCTTCATTGGCAATTAGCTCCATAGAGAGCCAGGGCTCATATTTGCGATTTTTTACAAATAGCTGCCCCTTCGCCAATGTCCTGCGCCAAAATCCCGGACCGCCATTATACGCATACGCGACAAAAAGCGGGTGCTTAAACTCATCGTTTAGCTCTTCTAAAAACATCGTCCCAAAGGTGTAGGCAAACTCTGGCTTAAACAAATCTTCTAAAGTAACCTTATGTTTGATCCCAAGCTTTTTGGCAAAGGGCTCTAAGTTAAAGGGCATAATCTGCATCATACCAAGCGCGTAAGAGCGCGAGACAAGAGCTGGGATAAAGTGGCTTTCTTGCTTGGCTATGGCTAGGCTCATCGCCTTTTGCTTATCATCGCGCCAATGCACCAAATCCACATAGGGCATAATGTAGTAATTCACGCTATATTTAGTGATACGATTGCTGAAATGCGCTAGGTGCGGAGTGGTATCAATCGTGTAGAATCTATTGACTTCTTCTTCATAGCGTGTCATATCCTTGATAGAGCCGATACTATCTCTTGCCACTTGCCACGCAAATGGATCACTGATATTGATAGGGGGCTTTTTTAGGATTAGCCCATCAAAGCTTGATACAATCTCGTAATTTGGCTTTGTTTTTAGCTTTTGATTCGCATAGATAGAAAAAATATCCACAAATTTACTTGTCTGCAAATCGTGCAGAAACGCTACATTGCCGCTTACAAGGTATTGCCAAAACATCGCCCTATCTTTGAAAAACGGATCAATAGCTGCATTTCTTGATCGCTCAAAATACCGCAGTGCTTGCTGTTTGGAGTCATTGAGTAGCTCATTGATCCCTAGCAGGAAGAAAGTGTTGCTATCTGAAGTGGTGATGTCTGCTTTGGCGATTGCTTGCTTAAAGGCTAGGAGCCTAGAATCCAAAATGATATGCTGCAACACGCGGTTAAAGGAGCTGGCGTTTTGGTTGGCAAGTCTTTGGATCGCTTTTGGATCTGGGCTTTTGGCAAAGATTTGTAGCTTTTGCTGATAGGTTAGGGCGTTGAAAATCTCGGCAAAGACTTGCGCATTTGCGGCAAACATTGCTTGAGCTATATCGCTAGATCGCAGGATTTTTATTTTTGCAAGGAGATTTGGGCTTTTGGCTAGCTTTTGCTGCAAGGTGGTGATTTGACTAGCGGGCATTGTAGGGACTTGGGAGAGCTTTAGCCCAAAGGCTATGCACTGCTCATCTTGCTTTACAAGCTCGGTGATAGGGAGCTTGGCGCAGGCGATGTTCTTGGGTATCTTGGGGTGGTAGCCCTTGGCTTGCAGGGCGGATTTGAGCTTGGGGATCTCTCTATACACAAGATCATACGCTTTAAGCGATTCTTCTAGGCTTGTGTCTTTATCGCTGATAAATTCCCAGATATAAAAATCCCTTGCAATGCCTTTAGGCTTGGATCCTAGCTCTTTTAGAGTGAGCAAGGGCTTGGCAGATAGGGCGGCACATAGACAAAAAGCAAATAGTATAAAACGCATTTTCCCTCCTTGCTAGCGAGCTAGGGCAAACGCCACTTGCATAATCACTTGATCCAAAATCTGCAGCCCAATAATCACTGCTAAAGGCGAGAGATCCACACCATTAAACACAAGAAAATATAGCTTCCTGCGTGCAAAATCCAGCACCGGATAGCTTAGGCGGTAAAGCACCTGCACGATAGGGTTGCTAGGATCTGGACGCACCCAGCTAAGAAAGACTGCAATAATTAGCACCCACATATATGCCCAAATTAGCATATGAAGCATATTGGCGATAGAGGTAATGATAATTCCCATTTTTTCATCTCCTTTTTTAGTGTGGCGTTGGCTTTTTGCGAAAAAGCGGGGAGTTTGCCTTTTGTTTGTGCGATAGCCACTCAAGGCTTATCTCCGCACAAAAGGCTGCGCAACCCCGCTTTTTCATCAAAAATCCTTCCGCCTGCGACTTCTTTAACCTTTGAGCCTTTTTGTCAAACATCTTAAAATCCTATGGCGTTTTAAAGCGTTTTTCAAACGCGGATTCTAGGTTTGTGGATTTTTGGCATTTCCCTAGAATCCACTTTTTGAAAAAACTTTTTTGTCGTCATTGCGAGCCTTGCGACAGCAAGGCGCGGCAATCCATTATGCCCTTTAGAATCCATTTTGTATTTTTGTCCGCAATTTCTAAAAGTGGATTCTAGGAGTGCGATAAGGTTTGTGGATCGCCACAAAAATCCTTGCGGATTTTCTCGCAATGAAAAGGAGGGCGATTTTTCAAAACCGCCCTGATTGTCTTCTTTAAGGATTCTAAGCATTGCGGTGAGGCTTTCAAGGCGCGCCCACAGGGATTTATCTAGGTGATAATGAGCAAGCCCGCGCCGTAGAATCCACGATTTATCGCGCAAAACAAGCGAAGCGGTGCAAGGCGGGGGCACGCAAGCAGGCTTCTTTAGTAAAGCCAAATCCCCACCAAACAAAGCTAGCTCCCCACACACACCACAACCTCCCGCAAATGCGGTCGCAAAATCGCATAGAGCTTGGATAAATCCGGTCCGTGGCTAGCACCTGTTAGCAAAATCCTAAGGGCTTTGAAAAAGCCTTTGCCCTTTAGCCCACTTGCTTGCATCGCTTGGTCTTTGAAGCTCTCATACTCTAGTGGGGCATTGACAGCGATCGTACGCAACGCTTCTTCTAGGGCGGCGCATTCTTGTGAAAAATCCTGTCCCTCATAGAGCGTGCTAATGTCCTTTGGCGAGAAGATCGGGCTAATCTTATCGCGCAGCTCATTGAGCGTGCTGGCTTCTTCTAGGTAGATTCTAGCTAGCTTGCCCATAGACTCATCGCTACTCTCTAGCAAAAGCGCTAGATCACTATCGCTAAGGCGCGATAAATGCGCGTGATTGACAAAGCGCAGCCGCGCTAGGTCAAAGCGCACGGGGGCTTTGGCGATTTTCTCAAGGCTAAACCACGCGATCGCTTCTTCTAGGCTAAAGATTTCATAAGGTGTGTGATTGCCCATACTGATTAGGTAGTTGCAAATCGCACTTGGCAGGAAGCCTTGCTCCAAGAGCCACGCCACGCTTGAAGCACTATCGCGCTTGCTCATCTTTTTGCCACTCTCGCCTAGGATTATGGGCAAATGCGCGTATTCTATCTGCTTTTCATAGCCTAATGCCCTATGGACTAGAATCTGCTTTGGCGTATTGCTTGTATGATCCTCGCCGCGCACAATCGCGCTAATATCATAGAGCATATCATCGCACGCGCAGGCGAAGTTGTAGGTAGGCACGCCATCTTCTCGCATAATCACAAAGCTATCTAGCTCATTTGGCGCGAAGTGTAGCTCGCCCTTGATACTATCGTGGTAGGTGATGGGCTCTAGGGATTTGCGTAGGCGGATCACAGGGGATTTACCAGAGTCTTTCTCGATCTCCGCCCAGCTATCATCATAGCGGAATGCCTGCTTTGCTGCTATGGCTTCTTGCTTTTTGGATTCTAGGAAGTCTTTGGAGCAGTAGCAGTAAAATGCCTTGCCATTGTCGATAAGCTTTTGGGCTAGCTGATTGTGGTAGGGGAAATTGCCACTTTGATAGACCAGATCGTCCCACAATAGCCCAAAGAGCGTTAATATCTGCAAGATCTCTTTATCGCTTCCAGCGATATTGCGCGCGACATCAGTATCCTCTATGCGGATCAAAAACCGCTCGCCACGCTGCTTGGCAAGGATATAGTTAAAAATCGCGGCGCGCAAGTTTCCTATGTGCATATCGCCTGTGGGCGATGGGGCAAAACGAAGCATAAACAACCTTTGTGAGATGTAAAATAGTGAATGAAACTGCCGCGCATTGTAGCATAAAGCGACTAATGCTCTTACTATCGCTAAAGATTGCAAGTAAGCGTGGTAGCGATTGCGCGGCATCTCGTGCATTTTTGTCATTAGCAACGCTGAAGCAATCCCCTAGAATCCACTTTTACACTAGAATCCACTTTTGATTATGGATCGCCACGCTCGCTTCACTCGCTCGCGAGTGAGAGAAAATGGGCTTTTTCACAAAGCCTGTTTTACTTCAAAAAGCTTGGTTTGCTTTACAAAACCTGCTTTACTGCCGCACGATTCTAAGAGTTACTAAAGAAACCTGCTGCGGCTTCGCCTTGCACCGCTGTCGCTTGTTTTCTAAAGAAGCTTCGCTTTACGGTGGGGCTTTGCGTGCTTTGAAAAAATTTAGGGTAGGAGCTATCTTGGCGATAGTGACTGCCCTAAATTTTTTCAATGGCGTGAATTGCTCACCCAAGACTGAATCGCCCACCCCCTAGAATCCACTTTTGTATTTGCGCATCTCGCGTATTTGCAGACAGACCCACACTATCAGGGGCTAAGTTTTACAACTTTATGTATAATGCCAAGTATTTTATATAAAAGGAGCAAAAATGCTTAGCGTAGGCATTGGCGAGATTCAAAAAAACACGGCTATTTTTTCTAACCTTAAAGAATCTATACAGATTGTGGATAAAAGGAAACATCAGGTGCTAGCGATTGTCTATCCGGTAAATCAAGTGAAAAATTCTATCGCTAAAAAGCTTGCAGGCAAATACAAAAATCAAGTGCAAGGGGGGCAAAAAGCCTTGCAAAGCCTAGAAAATTTACAAGATATAAAGCAAAAAGCTCTGCTTCAAGCTTTGGGAGAAAAATATGGTCTATCTCATTGATACAAATATCATTATCCGCTTTTTGATCGGCGATAATGATGAGCATTTGGCGGTAAGTAGTGAGTATTTTAGGCAGATAGAAAATGGCGAGATTCAAGCAGAGATTCTAAGCGAAGTGCTTATGGAGGCGTATTTTGTCCTAACAAAGTTTTATAAGATTGATAAGGCTGAGGTCTTGCAGGATTTAAAGACTATCCTCTGCCTTGAAGGCGTGGTGAATAAAGATAAAGCCATATTGATTGAAACGCTCAATATCATAGAGCATAAGCATATAGATTTTGTTGATGCGCTTATTTGCGCTAAATGCAAAGTGCAGCACTATAAAAAGCTAAGTTTTGATAGGGATTTGGATCAATGCTAAGGACTCGCAAGTGAGCGGGAAAGGGCATTGCCGCTAGATCTAAAAGCTTGTCATTGCAAGTAAGCGCGGTAGCGATTGCGCGGCATCTCGTGCATTTCTGTCATTAGCAACGCTGAAGCAATCCACTAGAATCCACTTTTTGTGCTGATTAGTAGCCTTTGAAAATATCTTGGTGTCGCCCTATGCGATAAAGGCTTAGAATCTCTACACTTCGCCTATACACAATTACTAAATCGTCTTTGATATGGCATTCTCTAAAGTCTTTATAATCGCCGATTAGTGGGTGGTCTCTCAATGCTGGGTTTAAATATCATCATCTGCAAGTTGCTTAATCACTTCATCAATATCGCACTCACTCCAACCTTGCTTTAAAACTTTCCTGTAATCTTTTTTAAAGGTGTTTTTGATGTCGATTTTTCTCATCAATCATCGCTCATTAAAGCTTTTTTTGCTTCATCAAAGGTATCAAAAACGCCTATACTTGTGGCATTGTTTAAAGCATTGATAGTCTCATCATTTGGCATAAGCCTTTGAGTCAATGCCTGTTTGATAGCATTTTCTTTTTGCGTGGTTTTTTCTATCTTTTTATCTAGCTTTACTTTTTGGCTTTGAAGTTTTGAGATAGCTGCTCTTGTGGCATTTAGCTCGCCTTGTAGTTTTCTCTCGCTGTAAGTGCTGTAATCTATCATTGTCTCCACTCCTTTTGGCTTCTTTACTTATTCCTTGGGAAATATAGCAAATTATAGAAAATAACCATTAGCCTAGTTAAGAGAATTTAGCTTGTTTTTTATGGATTGCTTCAGCCCTAAAGGGCTTCGCAATGACGGAAAAAGGGCATTGTCGCTAGAATCCGCTTTTTTATTGTCATTGCGAACGCAGTGAAGCAATCTAGTGCATTTCTGTCATTGCGAGCGGATTGAAAATTCGCGTGGCAATCCATTTTTACCCCTTTTCTATGGTGGCGATTTCATCATCGCTTAGGATATAGCCTACACTTCTATCATAAGCTTTTTTAATCCCACAGCCCTAGCATAGCTTATAATTGTATTAAGATTTGCATTACTTGCTTTTTCAAACCTTGCGACAGCACTTTGCTTGACTTGCATTCTTTGTGCGATTTGCTCTTGCGAGAGATTAGAATCTATGCGTGCTTGTATAAGCTGCCTTTGTATCTGCCAAAATGCACTTTGATTGTCCCACTCTTTTTTAAACTCATCATCTTGTAAGGCTCTAGCCTTTAGCTCCTTGAAAGTCATTCTTGCTCCTTTATTATAGATAGAATCTTTCTTGCTTGTTGTAGCTCATTTTTAGGTGTTTTTTGTGATTTTTTAATAAAGCAGTGAAACACTATGATAACTTTTTGCTTTTTATATGTGAAAAACACTCTAGCAATCCCCTCTTGCCCTTTAGCTCAAACAACCCATTACCTAAACTTTTTGTATGTGGCTCTTTGACTTCATTACCAAAGCATTCTAAAAGTTCAAAGATTCGGTAGATATGGACTTTTATGCTTGTAGGAAGTGCCTCTAGTGTATTTTGAGTTTTCTTATCATAGATTTCAATCTCCCACATTTGCTAACCCTTATTCTGTGCTACCAAGCAAATTATAACATAAAAGTTATAATGCCTTAGGATTCTATAGTTGCAATTTCATCATTGCTTAGGTTGTAGAGTTTATAGACTAAAGAATCTATTTTAGATTCTAGCTCTTTGGTGTCTTTGTGGATTGCTTCTGGTTCGCCTTGCAATGACAGAATCTGCTCTACACATTTTATAATCTCATCGCACAAGGGCTTATTAGATTCTGTGATTTTGGGGATAGGGAATTTTTCTACATATTGATTAGAAAGCAAAAAGCCTTTATCAGCATATAAATGCCCTATATTTTTAAAATAATAAAAAATCGTTTTAGAATTAAGAAATCCAAGTATGTATAACAATCTCTCTTTTGACTTGCTTGTTAAAAATGCCATAGAATCTAAAAGGTAATAATCAGATTCCATAATAAAACTTGGCTCTTGTGTAACGCGTTGCCACGAAATCTTCCCTTGATACTCTCTTTTTGGGAGTTTTAGCCCATCACAGAATCTAAAGGCTTCGCATAATTCTTTCTCAAAATTTTCTATAAGCAGTTTGGTAAGGTTGGGAAGCCTACTATCAATGGCTGCTATGAGAAGTAGGGCTATGATTACCCCCCCCCCAATAGATTCTATAAGCTCTATTTCATCATCGCTTAGGTTGTAGAGTTGATAGACTAGGTTGTCTAATTTAGATTCTAGTGTCGGTGTGTCGATAGTAGAATCTACTTTTTTCTTTTCTAGTATCTCTTGCACGATTTGTATAAACTCCGCTTCAGTCTTAGAATCCACTTTAGGAATTGGGAGTCGCTCTAAAAACGCCTTTTTATATCTATATCCACTCTCACCTAGCCCACCACCTGCATAAAATTCCTTAAAGGCATAAGTGATAAGTTTAGAATGCAAGACTCCTAAAAGATAATGCAAAGAGTGTTTAAAGTTTTCATTCCCACTTAGGATAAAGCTCGTTGCTTCTGCATAAAAGCTACCAAATTTAAACTCCCCGTTATCTAAGTAAAACTGCGGTTCTTTTACAATCTCGCTATACACAATCTTTTCTTTTGCAAACTCTTCTAAATACGCACAATTTCTAAGGTTATAAGGTGTTTCCCCTTTGTCGGCTCTTTTGGCGATTTTATCCCAATGTGTGTCTAAATGTGCTTTTAGGGCTGGATAATCGTTTATATCAATGGGTGGGATTTTCTGTTTTTTGTCATTTTCTAAAGAAACTTCGCTTTGTTTGTTTTTATTGCCGTTTTTAGTCTTTTTTACTTTGTCATTTTGAGCCTTTGAAAAAGGCGAAAAATCTTTTTTAGATTCTATGCTAGATACTTCGCTACGCTCAGTATGACAAGTGGTAGGGTTTGTATGACAAGTTTTAGATTCTGTATTTTTAGATTTTTCGCTATCGCTCAAAATGACAAGTTCAGTTTCTATGTTTTTAGATACTAGCTCACGCTCAGTATGACAAGTTGTATAGCCATTGTGCGTATTGATTATCCACAATCCTGCCCACTCATAGCTATACCGCTTAATATCTCTGCCACGCAAAATAGGCTTTATAAGCTGCTCTGTGCGCTGCCTTTCTGTTAAGTATATGACACCTTTTTCTCTGTCGATTATGGGCTTTGGGCTAGTCATTTGAAACTCCTTTGAGATTATTTGCGATAGTGATTAGGCTTCTTTCTCGTAGGACATCGCTATGTTTTCTAAGCTTATCAGCGACTTTGTAGCCCTCTTTTATACTAGCGATGATGACTTCTAGCCCATTTACTCTGGCGCATTTGAGTGCAGGTGTGATGTCTGTATCTTTACAAAATATGATGACTTTGTCTGCTAGCTTTTGGTAGGCGATGTGGGAAATATCAAGCCCTAGTAGCATATCGACTTGTTTTTGGCTTATGATGGGTCTGCCATTTGGGTCAAAACCAGAGATTTTAAGCTCTCCTAATCGCACCGCAAAATACTCTTCAAAGGCAATATGCTTGATAAAACTACTTACTTGCTTGTGTATTTTGCGTATTTTCTCGCTTGTAGTGCTTGCATAGGCGGTGATTTTACTCTGAATTTCTTGGGGGAGAGAATTGGCTTTTTTATCTATCTCATCTTGTGAAAGTGGCAATGCCGTGTAGAAAAAGATTTTGCTAATATCTTCGCTTGTGTCAATAAAAGAATGGATAAGAAATGTAATATCTCTAATGCTGTTGTAGTTGAAAGTAATATCGCGGCGATTGATATGCGTGCGCTGGATATGGTGAATGTCTAGGCGCAGATTCTCCCAGTCGATAAATACTGCGACTTTTTTCATACGACTTCCTAAGTGCTGTTTCATAGTGCTTCTTCATAGATCAAGGAAAGAGTATAAACATAAAAGCACAGCTTAATCCCTGATTGCACCGAATTAAGTGGTGTGCAATGCTTCGGGGGATTAAGCTGTGCTTTTATGGCTGGGATTATCACAAAAGCACGCTTAAATATCGCTTACGCAAGGCTTTGAGCGGCTAGTCGCTAGCTAGATTTGGGTCATATTGACTAAGTGGATAGGGCTTTAGTGAAGCTTGCGTATCATCACAATTGCTTAAAATCTCATCTCGTTTCTTAGAATCTATAATAAAGGCTTCGTTATAGCCTGTTTTGATTCCATAATTTATAGAAATATCCCACTCTTTTAGCGGTGTGCCGATTGCTTCAATTTTAGCTTTAAGGGCTAGGGCGGCGGGATTTGCAAAGCTAAGGGAGCTTGCGCTTAGGCTGCTTGCAGGCAGGCTTACGCGCTTGGTGTGGATGGTTGCAGAGAGATAGGGGCTGCTGCTTAGCAGGGCTTGGTGGCTCGCGCCACTTTGACTAAGTGCTAGGAAGTAGAGATTGTGGCTAGGGGCTTTAGGCTCTTTAGATCCTTTTGCCTCCTTAGGCTCTTGATCCTTTAGAGTTTGGGGCTGGGACTTTAGCACGGTGGTTATGGCGGTATCCACAGTGGCAGACTCAAAGGCTTTGATACCATTTAAGTCATAGTGAGAATCTAGCCGCGGTAGGAGCAGCTCGCGTAGATTTTGCCCATATTTGGCGCGGCACCATTTGTTGCTAGTGATGAAGCTTAGCACCCCGCTAGGCTTTAGCAGCTCCAAGCCTTTGGCATAAAAGTAGGTGAAAATATCAGCACTTGAGTCGCTAAACTTGATGGGGGCTTGCGGCTCTAGGCGCAGGGCTTCAAACTCTTGTAGTATCTCTTGCTTTTGGGGGATCTTTTCTTGGCGGATATAGGGAGGATTACCGATCACGATGTCAAAGCCGCCTTTCTCAAACACAGGAGCGAAGAAAAAGCGATAGAGGAAGAGCTTGTCTGTGTGGAAGTCATAGCGCGCATAGTCGTGCAAGAGGGAGTCTAGCTCTGCTTTGAAGTCTTCTAGGGCTAGGGATTTGGCTTGGGCTTGTGCCTGGGCTTTTGGGCTGGCTTGGGCTTTTGGGTCATTGATAAGGGAGTGTATTTCTCTGTCTATATCGGCTTTGCGCTGCGTGAAGACATCTTGCATAATCTTTAGAATCTCTTGCTTTAGGGCTTGCTTTTGCTTGGGGGTGTGGGACTCGTAGTAGTCTAGGAAAAGCTTTGTTAAGTCTTTTGCTTGGTCGCGGCTGAAAAGCGGGAGAGATTGGACTCTGTGTGTCTCTCTTTTTTCAAAAAGCCCATCGCGCTCCTCTTGCTCAAGGCTCTCTATCACAGGGATAGAGCAGATGGACTCTAGCAGGGAGTTGCCCTGCATAAGCTTGAAGTCTAAGTTTGGCAGGGGGCTTGGGCTAGACTCATCAACGGCAATGGAGAGCCAAAATCTAAGCTTGGCTATCTCTATGGCATCAGCATCAATATCTACGCCATAGATTTGATTGGCGATTATTTGGCGTTTGCACTTGGCTAGCTGCTCTTCTTTGAGCTCTGGGCAAAGCGCGTGGATAGCTTCTAAAATCTCTAGCAAAAGCCCCATAGGGAAAGCCCCCGAGCCTATGGCGTTGTCTAGGATTGTGCATTCTTGGAGGAGGGATAGGATTTGGGATTGTGTGGTTGGGGGTAGGTGGCTTGGGTCTTGGTGGAAAATGAGATTATGGATTGCTTGGCTGATTTCTGGCGTTGGCTTTGCCGCGCTTTTGCGGGAGTCTGCGGCGTGGGCTTGCTCATTACCGCTTAGGTAAATCCCTTCGCCCACGCCTTGACAACCCACAAAATCATCGGCAAATCCTGCCGCCTGCGGTGTTTTATCAAACACATTTTCTACTTTTATGTCGTGCGAGTCGCTTGCATTTTGAGCGGTTTTATCAAAAGTGGATTCTGGGCATTGGGCGGTTTTCTTAGAATCCACTTTCGCGCTAGAATCGCTTAGATCTGCTTGGGCTATGCTGCCTAGGAGCTGGATTTGCAAGTAGCGAGTCAGGGCGTTTTTACACATAAAATGCACAATAGGTCGCCGCGTGTAGAATGCTCCTGTGTCTTTGTTGTAGTCGATTAGGTTTTCAAAGACTTTGCCTAGCATTTCTGGGTCGATGGAGATTTCGACATTATCGGGGGTGGATTCTTCTATGGTGAAGTGGTAGCGGTCAAAAAGCTCAAAAATCGCTTCAAATTGGGTGTTGTCTAGGGCTTGCTCTATGGCGATATGTCTATCAAAGCTGTGGTGTTCCGTGGCGGGTAGCTTTGCTTCTTCAAAGAGTCCGCCATTTAGGAAGGGGATCTTGCAGCCTAGCTCTTGGCTGTAGTCGTCCTTTCTTTCTGTGTTTAGGCTCTCAAAAAAGAGTGGGCAGAGAAGCTTGGCATAAAAGCTCTGCCCCTGCTTCTTAGCGCGAGCAAAAAGCGTGCGGAAAAAGTGCTTATCGCCACTGCCCCATTGCTTGCCTTGCTCCACGCCTAGCCAGCCCTTTTTCTGTAAAAAATACAGAAAGATAATGCGCCCTAAGAGCTTTTTGACAAAGGCGGAGGTGGCTTGCTCGCCGCTTACGCCTTGGTAGCCATTTAGCGCGTTTATGACGGCTGGGGAGGCGTTGAGAGTTTGGCATAGGCTGTCATAGAGCTTTTTATACTCCGCATAAAACTCTTTTGTAACAGGCTCTAGGGAAAAGACTTCTTCTAGGGTGTCTTTGCTTTTGGCTTTGGAGTCTATGAGATCTTTTAGCTGCTTTTGTGCGGTGTGGGTGGGGATAGAGTCTCCTAGAGTGAAGCTCTGGCGGCGGAGGTTGCTATGGGTGGATTTATTAGCCTCAAAGTCAAAGCCTGTGGTGATAAGGCTTAGGCGGAACTCTTTTGTATCGCTTGGGTTGTAGAAGCACGCTAGGATATGGGAGGCGTTATTTTTAGCGATTTTGGCTAGCTCTTGGTGTAGGGTAACTTTGGCACGAGTAGAGCTTGTCTCAAAGGCATAGACTTGCAGGATATGGCTAGATTCTAGCTCTATTTCATCGCAGATTGGGGTGTAGGCGTGGATAATATGCCCTTCTTTGTAGGGCGTGGTGGGGGAGTCTAGTAGCTGGGCTTGTGGGAAAGCTTGCTGGATAAAGTCTTTGAAATGCTCTAGGGTGTAGGGGGAGGTGGTGAAGGTTTGTAGGGGGGTTGTCATTGTTTGCTCTTTTGGTTGGTTTTCTGGGATTTGGCTTTGTTTGGTTTGGGCGTTGGCTTTGCCGCGCTTTTGGCGGATTCTGCGGCGGGGGCTTGCTCATTACCGCTTAGGTAAATCCCTTCGCCCCCGCCTTGAAAGCCACCAAAATCATCGGCAAATCCTGCCGCCTGCGACTTGGCTATCAAACGCGTTTTGGGCGTTTTCGCCCTGCTAGTTGCTATCAAACACATTTTCAGCCTCTGCGTTTTTTCTGTCATTGCGAGCGGACTTGTCCGCGTGGCAATCCATAGATTCTGCGTTAGCAGAATAGGCTTTACTAGAATCCACTTTTTTACTATGGATCGCCACGACTTCCTTGCGGAAGTCTCGCGATGACAGGGAGAGCGAGTTTTGGGCGGTTTTATCAAAAGTGGATTCTAGGGTTTGTGTTTTTGGTGGTGTGGATTGCCACGATTTTGCTAGCGCAAAATCTCGCAATGACAGGAAATGGGCTTGCTTGCTAGAATCCACTTTTTGATTATGGATTGCTTCGCCGCCGTTGTCGGCTCGCAATGACAGAGAAGCTTGATTTTCTTCTTCAAGGATTCTAGGAGTTGCGGTGGTGCTGTGGGAGCTTTGCTGAAAAGTGGATTCTAGGTTTTGGGCTTGTTTTGTAAAGCCGTTTTGGGATTCTAGGGCTCTCATTGCTTCGCCTTTGTGAAAGCAGAAATACTTAGCTCAATATCTGGCTTTGCAAGCTCTGTGGATTCTAGTGGCTCATCTTTTGGCTCATCGCTTTGGGCTTGGATTGTGAGTCCGTAGTTGTGGGCTACGGCTTTAATGTCTTCTAGGCTTTTGGCGTTGTTTATATCTTTGGCTAGGCTGTGATGAGAGCCATTTTGCACCGCGGTGATAAGATTAGCCTTTAGCGTAGAATCTAGCTCATTTATATGGCGAAGCTTGAATAGGGCTTTTTGCTCTTGGGGGTTTAGGGTGTGGGCTTGCTTGCTAGGGCTAATTGGGGAGCTAGCAAAGGGCAAAGTAGGCGAGCTTGGCTTGGTATAGTGATCTAGCGCGGCTTGTGTGTGGGCGTGGTGCAGGGCTAGCTCATCATCGCTTGGCTTGTAGGGCTTGCGCTCTATGTGGGCTTTAAGAAAATCAGCTAGCTCATAAAACAAGCAGGGCTTGGGGGCTGCTTCTTCTAAGAGGTCTTGGGATTTTTGGATATGGTAGGGGGCGAAGTTTTTCACAGCTTTTTTCAAGTAGGCGTAGCTTTGCGCGCTTGTGGAGCTAAAATCTGTGGAGCTAGAATCTAGCTGGATAAAGCAGCGCGACTTGCTAGGGAGGGCTTTGATACGAGCAAACTCTGCTTTGTTGTTGTAGTAGAGATCGCGCAAGTCGTTTTGATACTTTGTGTCTTTGCTAGTCTCTTTCTCTTTGTCTTGCACGATTTTAAAGAGCTTTTTGCTATCAAACTCTTCGCTCTCATCATAAATCGCAGAATCCTCGCCCAAAGTGTAGTGGAAGCTTTGGATCTTTTGGCTGGCGATTGCATTGATGTTTATAATGTGGTCATTAAAGTGCGTGGGTTTGAAATTGTAAATATGGATTTGCTTATGGGGTGTGCCTATGCGGTTTATGCGTCCTATGCGCTGCATAAGGCGCGTGGAATTGTAGGGGGTATCATAATTTATGATGATATTGGCTCTATGGAGATTTACGCCCTCTGCTAGGACATCGGTGGTGATGATTATGCGCTTGTCATTTTGCTGCTTATTTTCTGGGTAGTTGGCATCAAAGTTTGCTCGTATGCTAGATTCTAGCTCATCGCGGTTGTCGCTGTGGATATGGAGGAGTTTGCCTTGTAAGTGCGGGAGGGACTCTAGCTGGCTATAGAGATACTCGCTGCTTGATTTTGCTTCTGTGAAGATCACAATCTTTTGGTCTGGCTCTTTGGAGTATAAAAAGTCTTTAAGCGTATCAAGCTTGGGGTCTTGGGTGATTTGCTCCCATTTTTCAAGCAGGGTTTTGAGATTTTTTTCATCTGTTTTAAGCTTTTCTTCATAGTCTTTTTGAAAGTCGCTTGAGTGCAAGGCTAGAAGCTTACCTTGCTCTAAAAGCTCTTCTAAGGCTTGGTCGTTATCTTCATCTAGCAGTCTGTATAGCCGCTCTCTGTTGTCATTATGCTTGGGGAGATAGATTGTATCTGTTTGAAATTGGCTAAGCATTTGCTCATAAGAGTGGATTTGCTTCTTTAAAGTGTCTTTGAAGGCTTTTATACTAGAGTCAAAGCGTTTGAATAGAATCTTTTGCATAAATATCGCAAGCTGGGCAGCTTGGTCTTTATAGAATCGATCATCTTTTTTAGCACCATAGGCAGCGCGGAACTTCTGCTTGCCCTGCTCGGTGAGATTGGGGTATATGCGGTAGCGCGCGTAGGTGTAGCCGTTTTTCTCCCCTATAAATTGCTTGGCTATGCTATTTAGCTCGCCTGCTAGGAAAAGTAGCGTTTGTGTGGCGAGATTATGCGAGATAGAGTCTAGGTCGTAGGTCAAATCGCTTGGCGATAGAATCTCGGGGAATATCAAGCCTTGCTTATTTTTGTCTTTAGTATAGCTGCTTTGTATATCTGCTCTGGTGCGGCGGATCATAATCTTTGCTAGCAGCTTTTCGCGTAGGGTGTCGCCTAGCTTTTGCAGGGCTTTTGTGTTTTCAATCTCTGCTGCTGTGGTAGAAGGGGGTAAGCCATTGGCTAGGTCTTCATTTTTCTTCCTGTTAAGCTCTTTGCGCTTTGCATTAAGTGTGGCGTAATCATCATTGATTTTTTTGAAAAATCTCTCTAGGCTTTGGTTTTCTACAATGGTGGTATCGCGCTTATTGCGGAAAAGGTGGATTTGCGTTTCTAAATCTGTGGGGGAGTTGTTTTGCGGGGTGGCGGATAGGAGGATCACTCTTTTGCGTGTGGAGATGGTCTGCCCGCTTGGCAGGGTGCGTGTGTAGGGGAATTGGCAGAGATTTTGCAGCTCTTTGTAGCGGTTGGCATCTTGATTGCGGAAGTTGTGGCTCTCATCAATGATGATAAGCTCAAAGCTCTCTTTGTCTTCTAGCTTGTGTAGGCTATCGTGTGTGGTGATCTCTGCAAGTATCTTAAAGTCGTTTTTATGCTTTTTCCACGATTTCTGCACGGCTTTTGGTGCGCAGATGAGGATCTTGCCCGTGATTTTGCTATCTAGCTGGAGCTTTTTGGCAATGACACAGGCGATGAGCGTTTTGCCAAGTCCTACCACATCGCTTAGGAAAAAGCCATTATATCGCTCTAGTTTGTCTATGCCCTCTTGCACGGCGTGGATTTGGTAATTGTATGGTGTGTAGTTCGCGCTAGCGATTAGGGCTTGTATGCTGGAGTCTGTGTGTAAAAATACTTCGCCAAAGTGGCAAAGCAAAAGCTTGTGATACATCTCTTTGGGGCTTAGGATTTTCTCTAAATAAGTCCCCCTTTTTGCCCTCTCTATATCGCTAGAATCCAGCGGAATCGCACTGCCCCATAGACTCTCAAACTCAAAGTGGCTAAAGGCTAGGTTGTCGCTGTTTTTTGAGAGAATATTAAACTCATAGTTGTTTTCTAAGCCATTGTGGCTAAGATTGCTGCTGCCTACAATCAGCGAGCCTTGGAAGTGTGGCTTGCTTGAATCGGTGTGGCTTTGGGCTTGGGAGTAGAAGAGGTAGAATTTGGCGTGGGCGTTTTTCTCCCGCACGATACGGATTTCTAGCTGCTTGGATTCTAGGGCGTGTTGTAGGGCTTGGATAGAGTCTTGCACTTGCTTGTCATAGGACTCTTTTTGTATGGATTTTTGCTGGGCTTTGATAAAGGCTTGGGTGAATTTTGCCTTGTTGGCGTCATTTAGGCGCGTTATATCGGCATTTGTTTGCTCTAGCTCAAACACAAGCGCATCGACATTAAGCCCCACAAGCAAGCGGATAGAGCTAAATCGCCCATAGCCCCCAGAATCCATAATGAGATTGTGCAAATGGATAAAGCCACTTGCGCGAAAATAGCCCATAAGAAAGGCTAGATTGGAGATATTTTTGTCTTCTAGGGCGTTTTTGAATTGATTTTTTAGCGTGTTGGGAGGTTTGTTGGTGGTGCAAGTGGAGTTGGCATAGGGGTTTGCTTTAGGGCTTAGGGCTGCTTGGTCTGCTAGCTTAGGGGGTGAAAGTGGATCTAGGGCAGAATCAAAAGTGGATTCTAGGCTGGATTCTAGCTTGGGGCTGCTACTTTGCTGCTGCCCCCCCTAATTGATTTTTATTAGTTGTTAGCTTTGCATAATCTTGCATAATTCTCCCCTGTGATTTATGTGCGGTGTTATTGTAGCTTTTCTTTTAATAGCTCATTGACGCGGGCGGGGTTTGCACCCTTGCTTGTTTTCATCACCTGCCCTACAAAAAAGCCAAAAAGCTTATCTTTGCCGTTTTTAAATTCTGCGACTTTATCAGGATTGGCACTTAGCACAGAATCTATGGCAGCTAGGATTGCGCCATCGTCATTCACCTGTGCTAATCCCATAGAATCTATAAGAGAATCCACATCGCCACCGCGATTTTCCACAAGTACATCTAGGATTTCTTTGCCACTTTTGCCGCTGATTTTGCTCTCATCTATGCGTTTAACAAGTGTGGCAAGTGTTGTAGAATCTATCCCGCAAGTTTGCAGGGTATTCTCGCCCTTTAATCGCCCTAGAAGCTCAGTGGTAAGCCAAGTAAGAGAGCCTTTCGCACTCGCACCAGAATCAAGCATAGATTCAAAATATTGTGTAAGCTCAAGGCTAGAAGTCAGCACACCTGCATCATAGGGCTTAATGCCAAAGTTCTTGACATATCGTGCTGCTTTTTCATCTGGCATTTCGGGGATCTCTTTGCCCTCTTGCATTAGCTTTTCATCAATAAATACAGGCAGTAAATCTGGGTCTGGGAAGTAGCGATAATCCGCCGCTTCCTCCTTGCCACGCATTGAGCGAGTTACGCCTTTTGCGGTATCAAAAAGGCGCGTTTCTTGCACGACTTGCTCTGCATATTTGCCATCTTCCCACGCTTCAATTTGCCGCTCCACTTCGTATTCTATTGCCTTTTGGATAAATTTAAAGGAGTTTAGATTCTTAATCTCTACGCGTGTGTAAAGCTTAGAATCCCCTTTTTCGCGGATAGAGACATTGGCATCACAGCGGAAGCTCCCTTCTTGCATATTGGCATCACTAATGCCTAAAAATCGCACGATAGAATGCAGCTTTTTAAGATAAGCTATTGCTTCATCGCTACTTCGCATATCTGGCTCACTGACAATCTCTAAAAGCGGCGTGCAAGCGCGGTTTAAATCCACTTTTGAAAAGTCGCTCTCGTGGATATTTTTGCCCGCATCTTCTTCTAGGTGAGCGCGAGTAACGCCGATAGTCTTTTGCTCTCCATTTACTTCAATCTCAATCTCCCCACGCCCTATAATTGGGATCTCAAACTGGCTGATTTGATAGGCTTTGGGTAAATCGGGGTAGAAGTAGTTTTTACGCGCAAAAATGGAGTTTTGGTTGATTGTAGCATTGATTGCTGTGCCAAAGCTAATCGCCTTTTTCACCGCTTCACGATTAAGCACAGGCAATGCGCCGGGCAGTCCCAAGCAAGTAGGGCAGACATTTTTATTAGGCTCTTGCCCAAAGCTTGTGGCACAGGAGCAGAAAATCTTTGTGGCGGTGTTTAGCTGGACATGGACTTCAAGCCCAATGATGGTTTCATAAGCACTCATAGTTTCTCCTTTTTTGGTTTTGGCGTTGGCTTTTGCGCGCTTTTGGCGGATTCTGCGGCGGGGGCTTGCTCATTACCGCTTAGGTAAATCCCTTCGCCCCCGCCTTGAAAGCCACCAAAACCAGCGGCAGCGGTGCAAGGCAAAGCCGAAGCAGGTTTCTTTAGAAAATCATCGCAAAATCCTTCCGCTTGTAGCGTTTGTGAGTCTGCGGCTCGTTCAAATTTTGGTGTTGTTGTCAAAAACCTAGAATCCACTTTTTTACTTGCGGCGTTTTTTTCTGTCATTGCGAGCGGTGCTTGCACCGCGTGGCAATCCACATTTTCCCTAGAATCCACTTTTTTGCTTCTTCTCTTTTGCTGTTACTATCGCCACGCTTAGATTCTGTATCTCTGTGTGCTTGGCGATATAGGCATTAAGCGTGGGGAGATCAAGGCTAGCGATTTTCTCTAGCTCTTTTTTGCTAAAGCCTATGCCCTTATCCGCATAAAATTCATCAAACGCCCGCCCCAGCCGCTGCGATAGACTCTCATTGCGCAGTGGCTCACTCCCTAGGATAAATCTCTTTGCCGCTTGCAGCTCTTCTGCGCTCACGCCCTTTGCCACAAACTCTGCGATCGTTTTTCTCACCACCTCTAATGCCTCATCGCTAGAATCCACTTTTGTCTGCAAATATCCGCTCATATAGGGGAGGCGTGGGTTGATATTGTAGTGGATATATGCACTATATGCTAGCCCTCTTTTCACACGCACTTCTTCTAAAATCCTAGAGCCAAAGCCCCCAGAGCCTAGGATAAAGCTAGCGACTTTTGCTAGGTGGGATTCGCGCTCTAAATCTTCTAAATGCAGCGGTGCGCCAAAGTAGATGTAGGCTTGCTGTGTGGGGGCGTATTGAGTCTGTGTGGCGGGCTCTTTGCGCACGCTAAAGCTAGGCTTTGTATATGGCGTGCCTTGCGGGAGCTTGGATAAAATTGGCTCAAGCAGGGCTAGAGTGGCTTCTTTGTCTATATCGCCTCCTAGGATAATGATAAGCCTTTGTAGTGTCAAGGTGGATTCTAGGGCTTTTTGCACATCTTGCAAGCGGATTTTAGCGATGGACTTTTGCGTGCCTAGCTTTGGGTGAGCTAGGGGCGTGCCATCAAAAAGCACGCGATTTAGCAAGCGTTTGGCTAGGTAATCGTAGTCGTTTTGATTGGCTAGGATTTGGGCTGTGATGGCTGTTTTTACCTTTTGTAGCTCTGTGTCGCTTAGGTTTGGGTCTAGGAGTAGCTCGCCAAGCAAGCTTATCGCCTGCTCTTTGTCATCTTGCAAAAAGTTTAGGCTAAAGCTTAAAGTCTGCATACCGCTTGATACACTAAGCGTGATCGCTCGCTGCTCTAATGCTTTGGCAAAGCCTAGATTCCCGCGCTTTTTGCTCCCCTTTTCTAATAGCTCTTCTATCACCGCGCCTCTGCCTATAAGCTCTCCATCTTGGAGCTTCCCACCACCTTGAAACACCAAGCGCACAATGCCCGCTGGGATCAGCGCGGAATGCTCGTAGATGACAGGGATTTGCACGCCTTGTATGCTAGCGTGCGTAAGCGTAGCTTCTTTACTCATACTAACTCCTAATAGCAAGCTTGAAATACCAATAATGCCAATAGCCAATCTCACCAAACTAATCAAAATCGCTCCAAAATCTCATAGGCTGTGTTGCGTTTAGCCGGTAGCTCGCCTATGTCTTTGATAAGGGCTATCATCTCCTCTTGGTTCATCGCATTGCGCGCACCTGCGGCGGCTACGACATTTTCTTCCATCATTGTGCTGCCTAGATCATTTGCCCCAAAGAGCAAAGCTAGCTGCCCGATATGGCTGCCTTGCGTTACCCAGCTGCTTTGGATATTAGCGATATTATCTAGGTAGAGTCTAGAGCAAGCAAGCAAGCGCAAGTAGCGATTAGAGGTTGCTTTTTTCAGCTCTGGAAGCTCTTGTTGCAAGGGGGTATTATCTGGCTGAAAGCTCCATAAGATAAAGGCGCGAAACCCTCCTGTCTCATCTTGCAGCTCTCGCACCCTGCGCCAATGCTCGATGATGTCATCATCATTATCCACACTGCCAAACATCATCGTAGCAGTGGATTTAATGCCTAGCTTATGAGCTTGTCTATGCACCTCTATCCACTCACTAGAATCCAACTTTTTAGGCGCGATAATATCACGCACCCTATCGCTTAAAATCTCCGCCCCAGCCCCCGGGATCGAGCTAAGTCCAGCGGCTTTAAGGCGCGCTAAAACCTCTGGGATAGAGAGCCTAGAGACTTTGGCGATGTAGTTTATCTCAATGGCAGAAAAGCCGTGTATGGTGATTTGGGGGTATTTCTGCGCGATATGTGAGACAAGCTCTTCATAATAATCAATCTTAAGCTTTGGATGCACGCCTCCTTGGAAGAGGATCTGTGTGCCACCGATAGCTAGAAGCTCTTCTATCTTTGTATCAATCTCTTCAAAGCTCAAAACATACTGCCCCTCTTCACCAAGCCTGCGCTTAAATGCGCAAAATTTGCAATCCACCCAGCAGATATTGGTGTAGTTGATATTGCGATCAACGATAAAGGTCGTGAGTTTATCAGGGTGCAAAGCAAGCTTTCTCGCACTTGCCATTTCCCCCAGCTCTCTTAGCGATGCGTTTTGTAAAAGCTCTTTTATCTCTGTATCGCTATAACGCTTTTGTAAAGATTGTGCCATTATCACTCCTTGCTGCTAGAATCTAGTCCCCATAGAGAACTCAAAGCTAGAGGTATAGTCTCCGTCCTTTTGGTTAAATCGTTTGATTGGCACGACAATCACAAGCGGACCCATAGGAGAAATCCACTCTATCGCTAGCCCAGCTGATGCACGCCACTCCAGCCCATAGCTTCCAGACCCCAATACCCCATAGCCCTTAAAATCCGCCACGCCATTTGCTGTCTTAAAGCTCAAAAGCCCATAATCCACAAAGAGAGCCAAGCGCATTTTGGCTGCTTCTAAAATCCCATAACTTAGCTCAAGCGAGTTAGCAAACATACCATCGCCTCCTACCCATAGCCCATCGATATTGCGCGGAGTGATCGAGCCAGCGCGGAATCCACGGATTGTAGTAACACCACCGAGATAAAAGGTGCTATTTAAGGGCAAGAAGTCCTCTCTATCAAAGCGGAAGATATAGCCGCCTTGCGCTTTATAACGCGCGATCAAATCAATCCCAAGAAGCGAGCGCAGGTGATAGTAGAGCCCAAGCTTGGCATAGACTTTGACATTGCGCACCGTGCCTCCAAGCCCAGCAAACTGCGCGTAAGTAGAGGCGATCACGCCATTTTTGGGGAAGTAGTAGTCATCAGTATTGTCAAAATTGATCGTAGGCGTGAGTGATGAAGTGATGGGCAGGTGGTTGTCTTCATTCCACAAGCCGTGCCTATGCACTTCTGTCATACAATCATCTTTATCGCTAGGCTTGCAATCAGGGCGAGCAACCTTATCAGTGAAAATTTGATTTTTTGATGAGTAAAACTGCTCATAGAGATTGCTTGTAAAATCATAGGTCTTTACGATGTTAATATCATAGCCCAAGCTTACGCGCAAAGTTGGCGTTAATAATCGCCCAAGATTTAGGCTAAATCCACCGCTTTGCTCGATATAGATGTAGTTGATATAGTAGTTTCCATAGATACTGCTAGAGGCGGAGAATTTCGAGTCAAAAATACGCGGATTTGAGAGCGTGATATTCCCAGAGAATTGTCGCCCATTATACTTGCGTGTCTGTCCATAGTAGTTGAAGTTATAGCTCTGCCCTGTCCCTGTGGAGATATTGGCATAGATACTCCCACTCTGCCCTGTGCCAAAGAGATTGCGCTCTGATACAGAGCCATTGATCATAAGCCCGCCATAGCTCCCATAGCCTAGCCCAAACTGCAGCTGCCCGGTGCGCCCCTCTGTCACACTTATGAGCAGATCCATAGAATCTTCACTTACGCGCTTTTCATCGATTTTGACACTATCAAAAAAGCCTAGTCGCTGGAGAGCGTTTTGGGATTCTGTGATTTTGCTTAGGCTGTATTCATCACCGGGGGCTAGGAGAATCTCGCGCCGTATGATTCTATCGCCTGTGCGTGTGTTGCCAGAGATTAGCACATCGCCTATACGCACTTTAGAGCCTGTCTCAATATGGTAGATGACCTTCACTAGCGCATTTTGCTCATCTTTATCTAAATCTGGGCGCACTTGGGCGAAAGCATAGCCTTTATCAGCGATAAGGCGTTTTAGCACTTGCGCATCTGTGCGTAAATCTTCGATATTAAACACCTCTTTTTTCTTAACATTAAGGGCTTTTAGCAAGGTGGCAATGGGGACTACATCATTATCAAGGTTAATTTCTATATCACTCACGCGGTATTGCACGCCTTCATTGATTTTGTAATAAAGCTGGGCGGAGAGATTATTGAAATTGGTCGTAAGAAATGGTGCGGAGACATTGGCATCTAAGAATCCATTGCGCATATAGATATCTTGGATTCTAAGGCTATCGTATTCTAGCTCTTGGAGTCGTAGCTTGCCATCATTTAGCCCCCACATCCAGCCCATAAAGTCGCGCTCTTTGTTTGCGCTTAAGGATTCTAGCTTGTTGGTCTTAAGCTTCTTGCGCCCTTCATAATGCGCTTTTCTAATGAGAATATTATCCCCACGATTGACATTAAAGATGATCGCATACGCATCGGCGTTATCTGCCTTTTTTAGCTCTTCTTGCACGATTGAGCCATAGTAGCCTTGGTATTCCAGCACGCTTTTTAGCACTTCTTTGGCACGCGCGATTTTTTGATCATCAAAAGTCTCGCCCTTTTTGATCCCCATTTGCGTGGTGAGTGTTTGCTTCTCTTGCTCGCTACCATAGCCCTTGATCTCAATGCTTGCCACACGCGGCTTTTCTACAAAGTGAAAGGTCAGCACACCCTTATCAAAGCTCGCATACACATCTTTGAAATACCCTTGATTGTAGAATGCTAGCACCGCAGAATCTATGGCTTTAGATTCTAGCTCATCGCCTACTTTGACTTTGGCGATTTCAGTGGCAAGCATAGTGGAGAGCGATTGCAAGCCTTGGTATTGTATAGCTGTAATTTTGGCACTAAATGCACTTGTAATGATAAAAGCGCAGACAAAAACGCTCGCTAATAGTCGTTTCAATAAAAACCCTTAAGAAAATAAATAAACGCGTATTATAGCTAAATAAAAAAGGTAATTGTGTTTAAAATCCTTGCTAAAAGCCCAAGCTAGATGTAGCAAAATGGGGGCTTATTGGCTGGGATTTTGCGGTGGCAAAAGCTCAAAGAGTGTGATCTCACTATCACTTAGTGTGCGCATAGGCGGTCCCCAGAATCCTGTCCCTTGGCTCACATAGACATAGCCGCCGGTTTTTGTTTGGTGGAGTCCTTTGAGATAGGGCTGCTGCAAAAGCACTGCTAGTGAGATGGGGAAAATCTGCCCGCCGTGCGTATGCCCTGTAAGTAGCAAATCGGCTTTAGCAAGCAGGGATTCTGGCAGGATATTGATGACTTTTGGCTGGTGGGTTAGGAGGATTGTGGGGAGAGCAGGGTTGAGATTGGCGAAGGTTTTTTCAAAATCTGGGCGCAAAAATCCCAATCGATCGCCCATAAGATCCGCGCTTCCAGCGAGATTGATGAGTGGTGGTGTGCCGATAGGGAGATTTTCATTGAGCAAGACGCGGATACCAAGAGATGGCAGATACTCTAGCATATCTTGCACATCGTGGATATACTCGTGATTGCCCAAGACATAATACACGCCGTATTTCGCGCGAAGTGCCTTTAGCAGCGCGAGACTAGATTCTGCATTAGCTAGGCTTGTATCGACTAGATCGCCTGTTATGGCGATGAGATCAGGCTCTGTTTGATTGACTAGAAACACGATTTTTGCCACGCGCTCTTCGTCCATAAGACCGCCGATATGCACATCACTTAGCTGCACGATCTTTAGCGGGGCAGAGAGCTTGTCTAGCTCCATAGAGAGCTTTTCTACTTTGGGATCTTCTAGTCCGTGATACACCGCATAGAGACTATACACACAGCAAAGTGCTAGAATGTAGCGTTTGATTCTCGGGGCTAGGTGATGATGGCGGATAAGTATAAGTGCGCCATTGATCGCCCCTGCGATAAGGGCTGCTATCAAAAATGAAAACGCCACGCCCACCGATATAGAAGCGAGCATAAAAAGCCATTTAGGCGTATCGGTATAGCGCATAAACATATATGCTATGCTCCAGCCAAGATTGATCCACAAAATCGCGCTATACAATCTGCGCACATAGCTACGGCTAGAGATATGGCGCACGAGCAAAAAGTAGATGACAATATGGATCGCCACAAAGAGCAGCGAGCCAAGAAATGGAAATAAAAAGCCATTCATCTGCGCAAATTCTGGGGTATCTTCCATAATAATCCTTAAAAATATAAACTGCACTCTACTTGCTATCAGTAAAGCACAGCATAAGTTTTCCTAGGTCCATGCACGCCAAAAACCGTTTGCAGCTCAATATCTGCTGTGCGGCTTGGTCCTGCGACAAAGATGATATTACTTGGCAGGACACTAGAGCCACTGCGATCTTTTTCATATTTTTTGATAGCTTCTATACCATTGAAAATATTACGCACGATAGCAGCCTTTGGCAAAAGATAAATGCAAATATTTGTAATAAGTGAAGAGAGTCTAGGGGCATTTTCATTAGAGCTTAGCCCCAAAATCCCAAGATCCGCCACCCCGCAACGCGCTTGCACGATAGAAACAGGGATATGAAAAAGCTCTGCACGCATACTATCGACACTTTGCGTGTAGGGGATAGGCGTGATATTTTGCAAGCTCTGTGCATCAAGTGCGATGTCTGGATTATAGAGAAGCTTTTCTCCTTGGGCGATCGCGCCTTGGGCTATTTCTTGCTGCAAGATGTCTTGCACTGCACTTATAAGCGTGTCTTGTGTGGCTTGCACGACAATAGCTTTGTTATTAGTATGATTGGTGATGAAATTTTCTACAAGATTGCTACTAGAATCCACTTTTTTGGATTCTAGGGTGCTTGGCTCTTCAAGCTTTAGCGCATTGCCAAAACGCACGCTAAAGGCTGGGATAGTGTGATTATGCGCGATAGATTCTCTCACACGCGCTAGAATCGCTTCTTTTGCACTACTCATAGATCACTCCTTGCAAGTTTGCGACTTTTTTATGGAAGCCTGCGTTGATTGTGGGGAAGCTGCGGTATTTGGTCCAATGCTTTAGCAAAGGCAAAAATCTCGCAAAAGGCGCGAGCAGTGGCGCAAACTTCGCCATAGCCATAGCCAATCGCCATTTACTAGGATTGGTAGCAAGGCTAGCAAATGTGCGCATTTGAGACTGCTCTACACTGCTTTGCGTGCTGCCATCATTGCCGATGATATTTTTACGCCCTTGTCCCACGCGCTCGCTACGCAAATCTCGTATAAGCTCGGCTAACGGGATTTTCACAGGGCACACTTCTGTGCAACGCCCACAAAGTGAGCAGAGATCAAGCATAGGAGAGCAGGTGTTTAGCCCAAAGAGCTGAGGTGTGATGACTTCGCCAATAGGTCCGGGATAGGTGCTTAGATACGCGTGTCCGCCGATTTTATCATACACTGGGCAGTGATTTAGGCAGCTGCCGCAGCGGATACAGCTCATCGCGCGGTAGTAGTGAGAGTCTTTTAGCATATTAGAGCGATTGTTATCAAGCAGGATAATATGCACTTCTTTTGGTCCATCTTTCTCGCCATTTTTGCGCGGAGAGGTGATGATGTTGTTGTAGCAAGTGATCACGCTTCCCACCGCAGAAGGAGCTAGCATAGTATCAAGGATCGCCGCTTCTTCAAAGCTTTTGACCACCTTTTCAATCCCGCAAATTGCGATATGTATATCTGGTGCGGTGGTGCTCATTCTACCATTGCCTTCATTTTCTATAAGCCAGATCGCGCCTTCTTCTGCGATAGCAAAATTCACCCCACTAAGCCCCATTGTAAAAGTCTCAAACTCATTGCGCATATAGCTTCTGGCAATGCCATTAAGTTTTTCCGGCTCGCTCTCTAGCGGGGCGTTTAGCTTTTTGTGAAAAAGCTCGCCGATTTCATAGCGGTTTTTGTGGATAGCAGGGACTACGATATGCACAGGGCTCTCACCAAGTAGCTGCAAAATCACCTCGCCTAAATCCGTCTCAATCGCTTGCAAGCCTTTAGATTCTAGGAAGTGGTTTAAGTGGATTTCTTCACTTGCCATAGACTTGCCTTTAAGGATCTTTTTCACACCCTTTTCTTGCATAAGATTATAGATGATTTCATTTGCCTCTTGCCCATCTCGCGCCCAATGCACTTTCATACCATTTTTTGTGGCATTGCTTTCAAACTCTTCTAGCACAGAATCTAGCCGGGATAGGGCGTTTTGCTTTAGCTCCTTGCCTTTTTCTCTTAAACTTTCCCAATGGATAAAGCGTGTGGTAAGCAGCTTTTTGCGATTAGCTCGCAAGGTGTCCATAGCAGAGAGTAGGTTTGTGCGTAGCTGCTTATTCTCTAGTCCTTCATTGATGGCGGTGTGGAATTGTGCCTTAATGGTGTTGTTGTGGCTCATTTTCTCCCCTTTTTCACGCTATGCCGATACGGCGTGCTAAAAAATCATACAAATGCATATAGTCAATATTGACGCCTTGCTTTTGCATAGCCCCTGTGATATTAAGCGCACAGCCAGCATCGCCGGCGATGAGATAATCCACTTGGCGCGCTTGTATATCAGCGATCTTTTGGCTTACCATAGCTGCAGAGACTTCCGGCTCTTTTACACTAAATGTCCCGCCAAAGCCACAGCATTCTTCTTCTCTCTCTAGCTCCACTAGCTCGACATTTTTTAGGCTTTTTAGCAGGGATTTTGCCGCCGGGATACATTTGGCTGCGCGCAAGGCGTGGCAGTTGCTATGCCAAGTGATACGCACAGGCGAGCCTTTGTCTTCATAGCGCACTTGCAGCACTTCGCTAAGATATTCACTAAGCTCATATACGCGCGCGCTAAATGCTTTGGCTTCTTCATAATGCTCTGTGTCTTTAAAAAGCTCTTCATAATCAATGCGAAACATTCCCGTGCAAGAGCCACTGATTAGCACGATAGGATAGTCTTGACTAAAAAGCCGCATATTGTGTAGTGCCACCTGCCTTGTCTCATCATAGTAGCCAGAGTTGTAGCTAGGCTGTCCGCAGCAGGTTTGATCCTTTTTGACGATGACTTCTAGCCCCTCTTTTTGCAGAAGCTTAATGGCGTTGATACAAGTATCTGCGCACGCTGCTGCACCAATACAGGTAGAGAAAAAATAAACCTTTGATGGTGTGCTTTGCATAATTCTTCCTTTAACTTTAGAGTTTGCAGTCTTTAGAGTTTGTCCTTTGTTGTTGCGGATATATATTAACGCATTTCTTGCAGTTTGTAGGGAAAACTTCGCATATTTGCTTATGTGTTAGGAAAAATCTTAACACCCACAGCACGCAAGCTTAAAGCTATTTGCATATCTTGTAGGATACAGCCTAGCGCATTGTGTTTGCAAGATACTTATGCTACAATCCGCGCTTCTATACTACATAAATTATAAATTATGTCGCAGTCGTAAGTTGCATCTCTTAAGGATTTTAGTATGTCAAGGATTCTAGTATGCATAGTAGCACACAGCCTGTGATAGAGCTTTGCAATATCACCAAAACTTACCCCAATGGATTCCAAGCGATTTATCCGCTATCTTTATCAGTCAATCGCGGTGATATTATGGGGATCATCGGCTACTCTGGTGCTGGTAAATCCACGCTTATCCGTCTAATCAATCGCCTAGAAGAGCCCACAAGCGGAGAAGTGCGTATCAATGGCGAAAATATCTTAGAGCTAGCAGAATCCACCTTGCAAAAACGCCGACAAAAAATTGGAATGATCTTCCAGCACTTCAATCTTCTCTCTTCACGCGATGTTTTTGGCAATGTCTCCTTTGCCCTTGAGATCGCCGGCTGGAAAAAAGAGCAGATAAAAACGCGCGTATATGAGCTTTTATCCATTGTGGGCTTGCGTGAAAAAGCGCATTTCTACCCCAGCCAGCTAAGCGGCGGACAGAAGCAGCGCGTAGCGATCGCGCGCGCTCTAAGCAATCACCCAGATATTTTGCTCTGTGATGAAGCCACAAGCGCACTTGATACCAAAAGCACAAAATCTATCCTAGAGCTGCTTAGATCCATACAAGCCCAGCTTGGGCTAACTATCGTGCTTATCACACATCAAATCGAGGTCGTGCGTGAGATCTGCAATAAAATGTGCGTGATGAGCGGTGGGGAGATTGTAGAAATGGGGAGTGTGGAGACAATCTTTAGCACACCAAAGCACACTATCACTAAAGAGCTTTTATCCTATCTCCCAGCAGTAAGCGAGCAAGAAGTCCTAGCCCAGAGTAAAAATGCCTATAAAATCTCCTTTGTAGGGGAGCATATCAACGAGCCTTTAATCAGTGATGTCATCAAGCGATTTGGCGTAGAAGTCAATATCCTAGCCGGAAATATCGAGCCTCTTAGCACGATGAAAGTGGGGCATTTGTTTGTCGAATTTGGCGCAGATGAAGCTAAAAATCAGCAAGCTATCGCCTATCTCAAAGGCAAGCAGCTGCTTGTAGAGCATTTTGATGATTGGTCGTAGTGTAGGATAAGACAAGAATACAAAGGGGAGAGATGAGAACAATACAAGCTTTTTTAGCGCGTTTTGGCATAGTGCTTGCGTTTGTGTTGCTGGCATTGCTCTGTGTCGCACCGCTTTTGCGCGATCTTGCCACGATGTGCGTAGAAATCGCGCAGTGGCTAAAAGTGGATTCTAGTGCTATGGTAGATAGAATCTGGAGTGCCCTAGAATCTAGTGCTAAAGCCTTTGATGAGCTGTGTAGGCAAGGCTTGCAAGCAGGCATTATGGCTATATATGGGGCAGTGGTTGAGCTAGACTCTAGCACGGCTATGGCTTTAAGCGATCGTATCGCTTATAATTACGACCAAATCTCGCAAGCCACTTACGACACACTCTATATGGTCGCTCTCTCTACGATTGTTGCCACGCTTTTTGGACTGCCTCTTGGCATAGCCCTTAGCGTTACAAGACAAGGCAGGATCTGCCCTCACCCCACGCTTAATGCGATTTTAGGCTCTATTGTCAATATCGTGCGCTCCTTTCCTTTCATCATTCTTATCATCTTGCTATTACCACTCTCACGCGCCCTTGTAGGCACGAGCATTGGCGCGACTGCTGCGGTGATCCCGCTAAGTATCGCGGCTATCCCCTTTATCGCTAGGCTTTTTGAAGGTGCATTTGAAGAAATCGATAAAGGCTTGATAGAAGCGACACTCAGTATGGGGGCTAGCAAATGGCGCACGATGACAATGATGGTAGCAGAGGCAAAGCCCGGGCTTATCAATGCCACGACCATCACGATCATCGGGCTTATAGGGTATTCTGCTATGGGCGGGGCTGTGGGGGCTGGAGGGCTTGGCGATGTGGCGATACGGCTTGGCTTCCAAGCCTATCAAGGAGATATTTTGCTTGTTACCTCTCTTGTGATTATTGTGCTTGTGCAATTTGTGCAAGGGCTAGGCGATACTCTGGTCGCAAAAGCGCGAAAAATGCGCTAGAATACTCGCTCAATCTTACATATTTCAAGGAGTTTGTGATGAAAATCACCCTATCAAAAATGCTAGTAGCTACAAGCATAGCCTTATCTCTTAGTGCCTTAGCGTATGCAGAAAAGCTCAAAGTCGGCGCGACCCCTGTGCCTCAAGCAGAGATGCTGCGCTTTATCGCCCCAGATTTGCAAAAGGCTGGGATCGAGCTTGAAGTGGTGGAATTTACCGATTATATTCTGCCCAACATCGCCCTTAATGAAAAAAGCATTGATGCTAACTTTATGCAGCATAAGCCATTTTTAGACAAGATTAGCGCGGATAGGAAGCTTGATCTAGTGAGCATAGCGCAAATCCACATCGAGCCTATCGGTGGATATTCTAAGCGTATAAAAGACATAAAAGAGCTCAAAAATGGCGCGACTATCCTTATCCCCAATGACCCCACAAATGGCGGACGCGCACTGATTTTGCTCCATAACAACGGACTCATCAAGCTAAAAGACCCTAGCAATCTAAGCGCGAAAGAAACAGACATTATTGACAATCCCAAAAAGCTTAAAATCAAAGCCCTTGAAGCAGCCTTGCTGCCAAAGACCTTGCAAGATGCAGACCTAGCTATTGTTAATGGCAACTACGCCTTGCAAGCAAATCTTAGTGCCAAAGATGCGTTGATTTTAGAAGATTCTCGCTCGCCCTATGCCAATATCCTTGTCGTGCGCACTGGCGATGAAAACAACAAAGCAATCTTAGAGCTAAAAAAGGCAATGCAAAGCGACAAAATGAAAGACTTCATAGAAAAAACCTACAAAGGTGAGATTGTCCCAGCATTTTAATCCACGCCCATCGATCTTGCTCTAGAATCTATTTTTCAAACTAGATTCTAGGCTTGCCCTTGGGATACGCTTTTTAAGAGAGATAGAGAGCTTAGCAGGCTCGCTTCTCTCTTTCTCTCTCTCCATTTCCCACCTTTGCTCTAAATCTTGCTTTTTAAGGTTGTGTGCTTGTTGCGCTACTTAGATGATTGTAGCTAGCGCAGAATTTGGCAGCTTCAGTGTGGCTAGAATCCGCTTAAAAAAACCCAATCCCAGCTAAAGCAAATCCGCAAACACCACGCCATCAACGCCCTGCAAAGCGCACTCTTCTATCTGGCTAGCTTCAGTGATGATGTATAGGACTTTAGGATCTAGGAGATAGTCATCAGCTAGGGTTTGATAGAGCTTAGGTGTAGAATCCACTAGGAGATATTTGGGCAAGAAGTGCGCACCGCTAAGAAACTCTGCCACACTATGCGTGCGCAAGGCAAACTCTAGGGCATTATCCCTAGCATATAAGCAAAGGGCAAAGTCCCTATCATCGTGGAGGTCAAACCACGCGACAAGCTTTTGAGCAATGGGGGGGGATGGTGTGGCGAAAGTGGATTCTAGGGGACTTGGCGCGTTTTGAGCAGTGGAGCATTCACTATGAAAGGCACGCAGAGAGTCTAGGTCGCTGATATGGACAAAGCGCGTGGGGTAGATGGCATTATGCAAGCCTATGATGATCATTGCTACTCCTTGTAGTCTTGCTACTCTGGCAAGCAGGATTTAGAGCAGTAATACTGCCCTTGGTATCTAATGCCCTCTTCTATGGGCAAAAAGATTCTGCAATGTGCGCAGGCGACTAGATCGTGGCTGGCTTCTTGGCTGTCTTGTGCGGTGTGGATTCTAGGGTTTGGCTGGGATTTTTCTTGGGCTTTTTCTTGGGGCGTGCTTGTGGAGCTTATAGAGCTAGAGAGGAGGCGTTTGATCTTGGCTAGGAGTGATAGGGCAAGCCAAATAATGGCAAGCAGTAGCAAAAGTGCGGCGATTAGTCTAAGCATTGCGCGAGTTCCTTATATACATAGATTCTGGCATTATAGCGGTAAAGGGTTATTTTTGGTGTTGGCTTTTTGCTAAAGAAATCTGCTTGCGTGCCCCCGCCTTGCACCGCTGTCCCTTGTTTTCTAAAGAAACATCGCTTTGCGGTGGGGCTGTAGGAGTTTTGCTGAAAAGTGGATTCTAGGGTGTTGGGATATTTTTGTATGGATTGCCACGAAAATCCTTGCGGATTTTCTCGCAATGACAGAAAATGGGCTTGCTTGCTAGAATCCACTTTTTGAATGTCAGTAGTTTTTTTATTTTTGGTTGATTTTTCACACTCGGCTTGATTTTCTTTCTCAAGGATTCTAGGAGTTCTAAAGAAACCTGCTGCGGCTTCGCCTTGCACCGCTGTCGCTTGTTTTGCGGTGGGGCTTTCAAAAGTGGATTCTAGGTTTTGGGCTTGTTTTGTAAAGCCGCTTTGGGATTCTAGGATTTGCGATGAGAAATCGCCGCTTTCAAGGCGGGGGCGAAGGGATTTATCTAGGCGATAATGAGCAAGCCCCCGCCGCAGAATCGGCGATTTATCGCGCAAAGCCGAATCCCCATCAACTAAACCGATGTGATAGCTCCGCTCCCCCTTGTATAGCAAATACGCCCCATTTGGCTGCAAAAGCGGCTTTGTAGTAGCAAAGATTATGTCATTTGGCAGACTTGCGCGAGAGGTGATAAGATCGGCTTGATATGACAGAGCTAAATGCTCTATGCGCGTGGCTTGCACTTGGAGATTTCTAAGCCCTAATTTATGTCCCACAATGCGCAAAAACGCCGCCCGCTTTTTTCTAGGCTCACATAAAATAAAGTGCGACTCAGGGCGCAAAATACCTAGCACAAGTGCCGGTAGCCCAGCCCCAGAGCCTATGTCAAGACAGCGAGAAAAGGGCTTTATCACGCGCAATGGCAAAGCAGAATCCACAATCTGTCTAAGCATATCTTCCATCGTGTGCGCGCCGCTAAGATTATGTGAGGTGTTCCACTCAAGCAGCGTTTTGGCATAAAGCTCTAGCTGCGCGGCTTTCGCGGCGGCATTGGGCGTGGCTAGGGTGGATTCTAGCCAATGGGCTAGGGCGCGTGTGTCAAAGCCCCTAGGATCCAGCACATAGGGGGTAAGATCAATGGCGTTTTCCAGCATAGCGCGCCTAAAGGATTAGCATAGCATCGCCATAGGAGTAGAAGCGATACTCTCTAGCGATGGCTTGCTCATAAATCTCGCGCCACTGCTCATAGCCCACCATAGAAGCTACAAGCATTGTGAGCGTGGATTTGGGGAGATGAAAATTAGTCAAGAGATATTCCACATAGCAAGGCTTATTGCCCGGGTGCAAGAAAATATCGCATTGGGCGTGTAGGTCTGTGTAGGGCTTGGGGTGGTGTGCGTAAAGTCTAGCGGCGTATTCTACACTTCTTAGTGTGCTTGTGCCTACACATAGGCGCGATGGGGCATTTAGGAGCTTCTCAAGGCTCTTGGCTGTGATATGTAGGGCTTCTGTGTGCATTATATGCTCGCGAATGTCCTTAGCCTCCACGCTAGCAAATGTCCCAGCCCCGATATGCAAGGTCAAATAGGCAATGCGCTCTTGCAAGGACTCTAGCATAGAAGCCGATAGATGCAGTGAGGCTGTGGGAGCGGCGATCGCACCTGCTTGCGTGGCAAAAAGGCTTTGATAGTCGCTTGTATCATCGCTGGTGGCTTGTCTTTTGATATAGGGAGGCAGGGGGATATGCCCGATTTCTTCAAGCATTGTGAGCGCGGCTGCTTGGTCTAGAGGGGCTAGGGTAGTAGTGGGCGTTGGCTTTTGCTTGGAGGATTGGGCTAGAATTTTGGCGTTGCTAGAATCCGCTTTTTCACTCATCGTGTTTTTGCTCTCATTGCGAGATTTTGACTTATCAAAGCAATCCATAGGATCTACTTTGCTCCTAGAATCCACTTTTGCAAAAGTGGATTCTAGGAGCAAAAAGCGCGTAATGCGATAGCCATTATCTAGCACGCCTACCACTTGCGCGTAGAATCTCCCGCAGGCAAAGATGTCGCCAAGCTTGACTCTACCGCGGATCTGGCAGAGTGCTAGCGCACTAGGATCTAAGCAGCTAGAATCTAGGGAGATGGAGTGTGCTAGGGGGGCTTGTAGATGTGTGGAGATGGATTCTAGGGCTTGCTTATAGGTGGATTCTAGGAGGGGTGGCTCTAGGCTTTTGGCTTCATCTGCGCGGATAAAGCGGTGGAAAAAGATTTCGCGCGTGGTTTGTGCGCCAAGCTTTTTGCCATAGATTCTAGCTTTTAGCACGCGGGTGTTGTTTAGGGCGATTATGCAGTCTTTGGGGATAAACTCTAGCAAATGCGCGAAAGTGGTGTGCGTGATATGCCCCGTGGCACGCTCATAGACAAGCAGTTTGGCAGCTTCTCTGGGGTAGATAGGGGCATTGGCGATTAGGTGCTTTGGCAAGGCGTAGTCATAGCTTGATAGGGCAAACATCACGACTGCGTAAGATCCTGATCGCTCTTATCGCTGGATTCTAGGGGCTTTGAGGCTGGATTGATAACTCTAGCGATAAGGATTGAAAGCCCATAGAGAAGCACAAGTGGGATAGCCATAAGTAGCTGTGAGAAAGGATCAGGGGGCGTGATGATAGCTGCTACTACAAAGATAATCACCACCGCGTATTTGAAAAAGCCCTTCAAACTCTCATCAGTGATCACCCCCACCTTAGCCAAGAAATACGCTAGCACAGGCAGCTCAAACGCTAGCCCAAAGCCCAGCACCACGCGGATAAAAAACCCCACATAGCTCTCCACAGAAATATTGGCTTCAAACATATCATTTCCAAAGAGCAAGATATATTTAAGCATAAAGGGAAACACAATATAGTAGGCAAAGAGCGCACCGATGATAAACATCAATGTGCCAAAGCCCACAAATGGCAAGATGATTTTCTTTTCATTTTTATATAAGCCCGGAGCGACAAAGAGCCACAATTGCCAAAAGATAATAGGCGTAGAGAGCATAAACGCCACTAAAAATGACAAGCTCATCGCGGAAAATATCCCCTCTAGCGGGGTTAGCTGCATTAGCGTGCCTTGCACATTGTTGGCAAATGCACTTTCAATGGGGAGCTTCACAATGGCAAAAATCTGCTTCCAAAAGGCAAAGCACGCGATAAATGCGGCAATCACGCTAGCAAGCGCGATGATAAGCCGCTTGCGCAAGTCTTGTATATGGGGCTTTAGCTCTTCAAACATTGATGGGGCTCACTTTTTGGCGTTGGCTTTTGTTTGGGTGTGGGCGTTGGACTTTTTGCGATAAATCGTGGATTCTACGGCGCGTGCTTGCTCATTTACGCCTAGATAAATCCCTTTGCCCACGCCTTGAAAACAAGGGACACCGCTTAGGCTGTGCCGATGTTTCTTTAGAAAACCCCGATTTTTCATCAAAAATCCTGCCGCCTGCGAGTCGCTATCAAGCACGATTTCAGCCTTTTTGTTTTGCGGCTTTTTTATACCTTGTGTAGTTTCTTTAGAATCCACTTTTTTATTTACAGCAATTTTTTCTGTCATTGCGAGACACTGCGTAGCAGTGGCGTGGCAATCCATAGTGTTTGTGGGAGTAAAAATATCGGTGTTATGAAAAATCCTAGAATCCACTTTTTGTGCTTTTTGATGAAAGGATATTATGGATTCTGGGAGATTGGGGTGGCTTTTGGTAGGCTTGGCGGATTTTCTAGTAGAAGGCTTGGGCTTGGCGGATTTGGTGGCTTGAGATTTGATGGGCGTTTTTTGGGCTTTTTGCGTGGCTAGATTCTGGGCTTTGGGAGAATCAGCTCTTTTGGCTTGCTTTGTTTTGGCTAGATTTTGGGCTGGGCTTGGTAGGAGAGATGATGAGCTAGGCTCTAGGGCTTTTGGCTCACTTTGTTGGGATTGGCTTTGGGGGAGAGCTTTGTAATCTTGAAAAATATCGTTGATTTCTTGTAGCTGAATATCTTTGGTGATGTTATCGATTTGCGAGGTGAAATGCTGGTGGTAGCTTGATGCTTCTTGCTGCAAGGTGGAGAGATGTAGCTCGCTATCGATTGTTTGCTTGGCATCGTGGATAGTTTTTTTGACCACTTTGAAGAATTTCACCATATCGATGATGGCTTGCGGGAGCTTATCTGGACCTAGGAAGATTATCGCCACGATGGCAATCACCACTATCTCAAAAAATCCCATACCAAACATACGCAAACCTTAATGCCACTCTAAAATCTATATAGATTTTTTTAGCAGGATACTCAAAGACTTCGCCACAAGAGAAAAAAACACAAACACACAGCCCACAAGCAGCCCAGCTAGTGCGCTTAAAAACATCAAGCCTGTCAAAGCATACACGAGATAAAACACAAGCACCGCCCCGCCAATCCCCACGCCGACAAAAAGCCCGCTAAAAAAGTCAAGGATCGTAGGGAGCTTGGGCAATTTAGTGTCCTTCTTCTTCGACTAGCACCGCACCAGCAAGATACACATAAGTAAGGATCATAAAGACAAATGCTTGCAGCAACGCCATAAATGCCAAAATCGCAAAAGGCACAACAGGCACAAGCCAAGGCACAAGCATAAGCATAACGAGCAAGAACATATCATCGCCCTTGATATTTCCAAACAAACGGAAAGAAAGCGAGATAATGCGAGAGAGATGGGAGATGATCTCAATGGGGAACATAAGCGGAGCTAGCCACTTCACAGGACCCATAAAATGCGCGAAATAGTGGATCACGCCTTGTGTGCGGATACCCTCAAAATGGTAGTAGAAAAACACCACTAGTGCTAGCACAAGTGTGAAATCCCACGCAGCCGTAGGGGCTTCAAAGCCCGGAATCATACCGATGATGTTACAGAAAAACACATAGAATCCAATCGTCCCAGCAAGCGGGAAGTATTTGCGTGCTTTTTCTTCACCGATGACATCTTTTGCCATATAGAGCATACCGCTAATGGTCGCTTCATAGAGATTTTGCAAGCCACCAGGGATCACGCGCATATTGCGAGTGGCAAGCTTTGCCATAAATACGCACACAATCGCGCATAAAATCGTATAAAACGCTGTGATGAAGTGGTGGTCAGAATTGATCATCCCCGCAAATGTAAAGAGCCTATCTTCCATAGCAAAGTCCTTTTTTGTTTGTGTGAAGTTGGGCTAGATTGTGCCGAAATTTTTCTCAAGAGTTTATTAAAATTTATAATTTTCTAGTATATGCCCAAAATAAAATATAGTATAGATATAGATTTATGGTAGTGGCTAGGTGTGGCTGCTACTTCTATGCGTGTTGGAGCGTGAAATACACTCTTAGGCATTGTTTTTCATCACGCAACAAGCTATATTGCAAAGTTTATATCTACAAGGAGCTTGTATGCAAACATTCATTAAACACATCATAGTCCCTACACTACTACTATCATTGTCATTTTGCTTAAATTTTGCTAGTCCTGCCAAGCAGCAGCTCGCCCACACGCCCAAAGACACAAAAATCCAAATCACCACCCACGATAATCAAACCTACTGCTATACGCCAAGCTTTGGCAAGGCGGAGGGGTATATCTATCTAGATCATTGCTCAAGGGCAAAGCCTGCACGCTATGATGTTTTCCACCGAGTGGCGTGGAATGTCAATAATATCTGGCTTTGTATGACTGCGCCAGAGAGTGTGATTAAAAGCAAGAAAGGGAGTGGCAATCTCCTGCTTCGCCCTTGCGTGTTAAATGACAAAAATCAGCAATGGCTCATTAAAGATGGTGCTTTCTATACAATGGATTTGGCATTTAGGGTGCAAGATTATCAATGGTATGTCCATATCAATGCAAAGCAAAAAGCCTATAACCACACGCTAAAAGATATGCAACAATGGATTGACACTATCGCCGCGCCACCGACACTTAGTATAAAAACTTTTATCGGGTGGAGCTTCATCTCACCTACGCAATTTTCGCTCTACTATTTACAAAACAATCAAAGCTTCCAAGATAGCCTAGTAGAGCTTATCTACAATCCAGAAAACGGACATATCGCGCAATATAACCCAAACACAGGTGGGCTTGTCTGTATGGCTTCAAGACAGGGTAAGCACCAAGATTGGAATTGGATAGTGTGGGCATCTTGCAATGACAAGGTGTTTGCAAAAAAGGAGAGTATTTACTGGGAGTTTTTCCGCCTATCTGGCTCGCAAGGTGCGCTGCGCGATAGAGATGGCAATTTCTTGCGCCTTACGCAGTATGGTCCAAATTGGGGTGTGCCTTACACGGCAAAGCCTAGCTTCATCGAGCGAGATCACACCAATGCGCCAAAATCGTTGTTTCTCTTCAATGCTGATATAGAGCGGTGGAGTCGCTATGTCGATAGCAATTTAGGCGATATGCTCTCCTTTTGCCCAGCTCCCGGGGCTAAACATCTTGCGCAAACACAGCATAAAAGAGCTACTCGATCTCTGCCGCCAAGCTTTAGGCTCAATGAAGAGTGGATAAAGAGATTTTACCAAATAGGAGCTACAAGCGATGGGCGTGTGGAGAGGATTGGAGTGTGTGGTGTCTGCTTGCTACAAAGCTTCCAAATCATCGCAGAGCTAGAGAGCTTTCACAGCACGCACGCTCTATCAAGCGGGGGATATTTCTTTGACACTGCACCACACACAAGCCCCTTTACTTCATTTCGCGCCCGTTACCCAGCTCTTGCTGCGCGTTTAGGCGAGCTTGTGGTAACCCGACCTGCTTTAGAAGATAGAGAGAGCTACCACCTAAGCATAATGCGCAATTTTGAAGCAATGGCACAGACAATGCTACCGGGCTTTGTGTGGAGAGCTTCTACTCTTAATGAGGCACCTGAAGCAAGGGAGCAAATGCTACAAACAATGCTTAATGCCCCCTTAGGCTCACTATGGATTGTAAGCACCTATACGCGCGATGCAGGCGGCAATCGCTATGGACACGCCTTGCCTGCGCTAAGGATGGAAGATGGATTGATGTTTATCCCCACAAATTTACCTAATATGACTTTCACCCAATATGTAAGCTATATCCGTCAAAACTCTATCGCACGCAATGTCCAAGAAGCCATTAGAGTGCTAACGCCAAGAGGTAGAGTGCTTGAAGCTGTGGCACATTTGCAGATCACCCAGCCTGACCCAAATCCGCTAAATATCTCTATCTCAAACAGCAACTGCACAGGAGAAGGGGATAATAGGCACGGCAGTGCTGCTGTGCCACTTAGCTCAAGTGTCAATCAATGCTCTAGTGGGCGATGCGTGCTACAATGAAGCTTTAATATTAAGTAGAAAGATTAACGATCTAGGATTGTGGAGATCACTCAAACAACAACCCATTGTCAAGCGGATTTGCAGTCTGCTTGTAATGACTAAAAGCGCGTATTATTAGAATCCACTTTTACTAGCCTAATGCTAGCTTGCACAATACCAAAGAGACAAGGCAAGCTGTGTGGGTGCTAGATTCTAGTAGAATCTAGGTTAAAGTAGTTGTGTTATAATCCCTAGTGCGAGCGATCGCTACACAACAACTATAACAAGGAGATACGATGTTTGAATTACGCAAATTACCTTATGAAAAAGATGCATTTGGAGACTTCCTAAGCCCACTAACTTTTGACTTCCACTATGGCAAGCATCATCAAACCTATGTCAATAACCTTAACAACCTAACCAAAGGCACAGAGTTTGAAAATGCCGAGCTTTATGACATTATCAAAAAGTCTAGTGGCGGTGTGTTTAACAACGCAGCCCAAGTGTATAACCACGACTTCTATTGGGACTGCATCGCGCCAAAGTCAAGCGAGATGAGCGCGGAGCTAAAAGCCGCGATAGAAAAGGAGTTTGGCAGCGTGGAAGGCTTTAAAGAAAAGTTTATCCAATCTGCTACTACACTCTTTGGCTCTGGCTGGTGCTGGCTGGTGCTTGACCCAAAATCTAGCAAGCTAGAAATTGTCCAAACAAGCAATGCTGCCACGCCTATCACTGATGATAAAGTGCCTTTGCTTGTGAGCGATGTGTGGGAGCACGCCTACTATATCGATCACAAAAACGCGCGTCCTGCATATTTAGAGAAGTTTTTTAGCCATATCAATTGGGCGTTTGTCTCTAGTGCGTTTGAATGGGCACAGAAAGAAGCCACAGAATCTATCCGCTTTTATATCAATGGCTTGCATAAAAAATAGCCCCTAGGCATTGGGCTACGCCCAATGCGCTTGGTCTTGATTTTTTCGTGATTTTCGCTACAATCTCACTCTACTTTTTATTTATCTCCAAATAGATTTTAGAATTTGTGTCTCCGTGCTTATCTCGCGCCTACACACTCAATCTCTATGTTTAAGGACTTTTAATGGCAGAGCATTCCAATAAACGACAGCAGCATATCCCCGTAGAAGCCTACAAGCTAGAAGAGCTAAGTATCAAGCCAATAGCTGAGCTTATCGCCATCGCCCAAAGCCTCTCAATCGACAACCCCCAAGAATTTAAGCGACAAGATTTGATGTTTGAAATCCTAAAGACCCAAGTCTCTCAAGGTGGCTACATACTCTTCACTGGGATTTTAGAGATTACCCAAGATGGCTATGGCTTTTTACGCGCTATTGATGAGACATTTACCGATAGTAAAAACAACACCTATGTAAGCCAGACACAAATCTATCGCTTCGCCTTGCGTAATGGCGATATTGTAACAGGGCAGGTGCGCTTGCCAAGAGAGCAGGAGCGTTACTACGCGCTGCTAAAGATTGAAGCAGTGAATTATATGTCTTTAGAAGAGATGAGGAACCGCCCCCTTTTTGATAATCTCACCCCACTTTTCCCCACCCAGCAGCTCCGCTTAGAATACCAGCCCACAAAGGTTACAGGCAGAATGCTTGATCTCTTTAGCCCCATTGGCAAGGGGCAAAGAGCCTTGATCGTAGCTCCCCCTCGCACGGGTAAAACAGAACTTATGAAAGAGCTAGCCCACGGCATTAGTGCTAATCACCCAGAAGTAGAGCTTATGGTGCTGCTAGTTGATGAGCGACCTGAAGAGGTTACTGATATGCAGCGTAGCGTGAAAGGCAGCGTGTATAGCTCGACCTTTGATTTGCCTTCAAGCAGCCATATCCGCGTAGCAGAGCTTGTGCTAGAGCGGGCAAAAAGAGAGGTAGAAAATGGCAAAGATGTGGTGATTTTGCTTGATTCTATCACGCGGCTTGCTCGCGCGTATAATGCTGTAACGCCAGCTAGCGGCAAGGTGCTAAGTGGGGGTGTGGATGCAAACGCGCTGCATAAGCCTAAGCGATTTTTCGGGGCAGCAAGAAATATCGAGCAAGGTGGCAGCCTTACTATCATCGCCACAGCACTCATTGACACAGGCTCGAGAATGGATGAGGTGATCTTTGAAGAGTTTAAAGGCACAGGAAATGCCGAGATCGTGCTAGCACGCAATATCGCAGATCGCAGAATCTACCCTGCCTTTGATATTCTAAAATCTGGCACAAGGAAAGATGACTTGCTACTTGGCAGAGACAAGCTCACAAAAGTGTGGATGCTGCGCAATGTGATGCAGCAAATGGACGATATAGAAGCCCTATCTTTCATCTATGCCAAAATGCAGCAAACAAAAGATAATGAAGAATTTTTAAACAAAATGAATGAAAAAGAGTAGGCACGCTGTGGGATCGCTTAAACGAGTGGGGATTTTTGATAGTGGGGTGGGGGGGCTTAGTGTCGCAAAGAGTGTCCTAGAATCCACTTTGTTTGAGAGTGCGGTGTATTTTGGCGATACGGCGCGCGTGCCTTATGGTGTCAAAGATGAAAAGACCATTGTAACCTTTGCCTTAGAGTGCTTGGAGTTTTTCCGTGCGCAAAAGGTAGATATGCTGCTTGTGGCGTGCAATACCGTGAGTGCTTATGCCTTAGAGGCTATGCGATCTTGCGCGAGCTTTCCCATTATCGGTGTGATAGAGCCAGGCGTGCTAGCTAGGATTAACGCCAATCCAGCCCTAGACTCTAGCACGCTAATCCTAGGCACACAAGCGACTATCACTTCTGCGCGCTATCAAACGCTACTGCAAGAAGCCGGATTCTCGCGTCTTTGCGCGGTGGCGACAGGGCTGTTTGTCCCAATCGTAGAGGAGGGCAGCTACCGCACACCAAGTGGTGCGGCTATCTTGCAAGCCTGCTTAGATCACTACTTGCGCCCATTTTTGCAAGCAAGCGAGCTAGGTGGCAGGGCTCCTGATACGATTATCCTAGGCTGCACGCATTTCCCCCTTATCGCTAAGGAAATCAGCGCGTATTTTCATCATCAAAGCACGCTTATCCACTCTGGCGATGCGATCGTGGAGTATTTGGTGGAGCATTTTTCGCTTACACCAAATGCGTATGAAAAAACGGCAATAGAGTTTTTCGCTTCAAGCGATGTGGGCGGGCTAAAGCAGCGCGCACAAAAGTGGCTATATCATAAGGAGTAGTATGAGCAATCATAAAGTCGTGCGATTTTCTATCTCTTTAGAGCCAAGCTTGCTAGAGGCTATGGATACGCGATTTATCAAGCAGGGCTATACCTCGCGATCTGAGCTTGTGCGTGATCTTGTGCGCCAGAAGCTCGCCCAAGAGCAATGGCAAGATGACACAAGCACCCAAACCGCAGTGCTAGTCATCGTCTATGACCACCACCAAAGAGAGCTAAACCAAAAAATCATCGATTTAGGACATAACGCCAGCCACAATGGGCTAGAGATCCTCTGCACCACGCATATTCATATCGATGCACATAACTGCCTTGAGACGATTATCCTGCGTGGAGTGGGCAGGCAGATACAGCAATTTTCTCTTGATATGGCGGGGCTTAGGGGGGTGAAGTTTAGTAAGCTTACTAGGGCTAGCACTTTTGATACAGAGCAGTAGGGTGGATTCTAGGGCGAGGGATTCGGTCTTGGGTGGTAGGGATTCGGCTTTGCGCGATAAATCGGGGATTTCTTCGCCGCGCTTCGTCGATAGACACTCGAGTCTTATCTCCTTGCGCGGCTCGAAAACAAGCGAAGCGGTGCAAGGCGAAGCCGAAGCAGGTTTCTTTAGTAAAAACCCCGATTTCTCATCGCAAAACAAGCGAAGCGCAGTTTCTTTAGAAATCCTAGAATCCCAAAGTGGCTTTGTAGGGGATTCGGTCTTGGGTAGGCAATTTGACAAGATTGAAAAATTTACTAAAGAAACATCGCCTACGGCGAGCGGTGTCCCTTGTTTTGTGAAAGGCACGACCACCAAGGTCGCTAAGCTTCCCCAAAGTTTGCAAAGCTCCCACAGCCCCACCGCAATTCCTAGAATCCTTGAAGAATATAATCGGGGCGGTTTTGAAAAATCGGCTTTATTGTCATTGCGAGCCGACTTGTCGGCGTGGCAATCCACACAAACAAAGACACAACCCCTAGAATCCACTTTTGATAAAAACGCCGAAATTCTAAAAGTGGATTCTAGGATAAACGCCAAAAATGTAAAAACACCGCAAAACAAACAGGCTGAAAGTGTGTTTGATAATCACGCCGCAAAATCTACAATGTATCGCAAAAAGCCAACGCCAAAAGAGGATTCTAGGGATAAAGCCCAAGATGTAAGCGAGTCGCAGGCGGCAGGATTTTTGATGAGAGATTGTAGTTTTCTAAAGAAACATCGGCTAACGCCGAGCGGTGTCCCTTGTTTTCAAGGCGCGAGCGAAGGGATTTTACTAGGCGTAAATGAGCAAGCTCGCGCCGCAGAATCTACAATGTATCGCAAAAAGCCAACGCCAAAAAGAGAAAAAGCCGCCAGCCAAAAAACACACCCTATGGTGGTGCTTTTTGGCGGCAGCTTCGATCCGCCACATTTAGGGCATTTAGAGATTATTAAAAAACTAGATTCTAGCTATAAGCGCGTGATTATAATCCCTGCTTTTTGCAATCCTTTCAAGCATAAGCCAACAGCACCGATACATACGCGCATAGCGTGGCTAAGAGAGCTTTGCGCAGGGTTGAAACGCGTGGAGATAAGCGACTTTGAGGCGCGAGCTAATCGCGTGGTATATGCCATTGAGTATGTGCGGCATTATGCTAGTAAATATGGGGGGATTGGGCTGGCATTAGGCAGCGATGCGCTAGAGTCTTTGCCTAGCTGGAGAGAGGCTAGTGAGATCGTGCGGCTTGCTAGGATTGTGCCGATTGTGCGGGATTTGGCTTGTGGGCTAGAATCCCAAAGCGGTTTTACAAAACAAGCTGAAAATAAAAAAGTGGATTCTAGTGATGAAGCTTTTTTATCGTCATTGCGAGCCGATTTGTCCGCGCGGCAATCCACACAAACAAGGACACACGCCCTAGAATCCACTTTTGACAACAACGCACAAAACATACAAACATTACAAAAAGTGGATTCTAGTGATACTCCCATTTTTGCTGCCGCAAACACTATGGATCGCCACGCCGCTGCTATCACAGCGACTCGCAATGACAGAAAAAATAGCCCTTGTAAAAAAGTGGATTCTAGCGATAAAAATACCGATACGCCAAAAGTGGATTCTAGCCTTTGGCGATTTGATACCCCCTTATGCTTGAAGGGCTTCCCCATCTCTTCTACGCAAATCCGCGCCGCCCTAGCGTGCGGAGAGTTTGAGCAAGTAGCGCACTGGATCCCGCCAAGCATCGCCTCTAGCGTGCAGAAAATATACTACAATACCCACTAAATTTGCCAAAAGGAGCAAGATGAATCAAGCATTAGCTAAACGCACGCAAGCCATAGCGGCAGCCCTTGATGAGAAAAAAGCCCAAGATATTGAGATCTTTGATGTAGAAGAGAGTGAGTATATCACCGATAGTGTGGTGATTGCTACGGCACTAGCTGGCAAGCATTCTTATGCTTTGCTTGATCACTTAAAAACTGCGTGTAAAGATGAGAAGTTTTACCACACAGATGAGGAGAGTGAAGACTGGATCATCGCGGATTTGGGGGAGATTATGGTGCATATTTTCACAGACAATACGCGCAAGCGATTTAATCTTGAAGAGTTCTTGCGCGATCACTTTGTGCGTGGGTAGGCTATGCGCGTAGATTTGCATAATCACACGCCGCGCTGCAAGCACGCAAGTGGCAGCCCGAGTGAGTTTATCAAGCGAGCAAAGGAGCTTGGGGTTGGCGTGTATGGATTCTCCTGCCACGCGCCGATGAAGTTTGATGAAGCCTATCGTATGGGGGCAAATGAGCTAGAATCCTATTTTGCAGAGATTGGGGAGATAGCCCAAGCGGAGCAAGGCGCGATTGAAGTGCTATGCGGGCTTGAAGTGGATTTTATCAAAGGGAGGGAATATCTGCTAGAAAAAAGCGTGCTAGAAGCGAGAGTGGATTATCTCATAGGCTCGGTGCATTTTTTAGATACTTGGGGCTTTGATAATCCAGCCTTTATAGCAGAGTATGCCAAGCGCGATATGGTGCAATGCTGGCGAGAGTATTTGAGAGCGATAAAGGCTATGGCTGATAGCGGGCTGTTTCACATCGTGGGGCATTTGGACTTGCTAAAGGTCTTTGGATACACAATGCCAGAGTGCGTGAGCGATGAGCTAGAATCCGCCCTAGAATCTATCGCTAAAGCACAAATGAGTATAGAGATAAATAGCGCAGGACTGCGCAAGACAATCGCCCAAGCTTATCCTAGCAGGGAGATTTTATCGCGTGCTTTTGCATATAAGATCCCTATCACCTTTTCTTCTGATGCCCATAGCTTGGAGCAGGTAGGGGCTGGCTATGAGCAGTGCTTAGAGCTGGCTAGATCGGTGGGCTATACAGAGTGTATGATCTATCGCAAAAGGCGTGCCATAGCGTGTGCGCTGTGAAGTTGGTGCGAGAATTGCGCGTGAGAATGGTGTGGGATAAGGTGGATTCTAGCTTGTGCTAGGAGCAGGGCTAGCAAGCACAGAGCTTTTTATATAATTTATGGGCTATTAGCGCAAGATTCTAGGCAGTGTGATGTCTCTTTGCCCTTGATATTTGCCATTTTTGTCTTTATAGCTTACTTCGCAAGGCTCATCGCCTTGGAGAAATAGCACTTGAGCTATGCCCTCATTGGCATAAATTTTGGCAGGTAGGGGCGTGGTGTTGCTGATCTCAATGGTAATATGCCCTTCAAACTCTGGCTCAAATGGCGTTACATTGACGATAATCCCACATCTTGCATAAGTGCTTTTGCCTAGGCAGATCGCCAGCACATCGCGGGGCATTTTGAAATACTCAATCGTATGTGCTAGGGCAAAAGAGTTAGGCGGGACTATGCAGAAGCCATCTTTAGCGGTTTTGGTGATGACATTGTTTTCATCAAAATTTTTGGGATCTACGACCATAGAATCCACATTGCTAAAAATCATAAACTTATCGCTCACGCGAATATCATACCCATAGCTTGAAAGCCCATAAGATATGACATTTTTGCCGATTTGCTTCTCGCAGAATGGATCGATCATTTTATGCTCTAGGCTCATTTGCCGTATCCACGCATCTGATTTGAGTCCCATATTTCTTCCTTGCCTTAAAATTTAGTTGTGAGAATGTCTTGCAGTGCCATCAATATAAAACGCAATTTTTAAGCAATTTTGGGCTTAAAAGTGTGCTATTATACAAAATTTACTTCATTTTTAAAGGATTTTTGATGAATTTGGCTGAAATCAAGAAGCTTATTGAAATTTTCAATAGTAGCTCGCAAATCGCAAGGCTTAGTCTAAAGCAAGAAAATTTTGAACTAAAGCTTGATAAAAATGCAGTGTCAGCTCCTGTTGCTCTAGAGACGCAAGCAATTATGCCTGCCCCACAAGCTAGCGTGCCTAAAGCAGTAGAATCCACTTCTGCCCCTATGCCAGCAGAATCTAGCGCGAGTGCTAGCAAGGGTGGGGATTTTATCACTTCTCCTATGGTTGGGACATTTTATCATCGCCCAAGCCCTGATGCAGACCCCTATGTCAAAGTCGGCGATGTCATCAAAAAGGGGCAGACAATAGGGATCATTGAAGCGATGAAAATTATGAATGAAATTGAAGCGGAGTTTGACTGCAAGATTCTAGCGATAGAAACAGGCGATGGGCAGCCGGTTGAGTTTGGTAGCCATCTTATCAAAGTGGAAAAAGTATAGATGAAAAAGGTAGCTACAAAAAAGCTTGAGCGCATTTTGATCGCAAACCGCGGTGAAATCGCGCTTCGAGCTATACGGACGATACAGGAGATGGGCAAGCAGGCAATCGCTATTTATTCAGTGGCGGATAAAGATACGCATTATCTTGATGTAGCCGATGCGAAAATTTGCGTAGGTGGGGCAAAAAGTGCGGAGAGCTATCTCAATATCCCAGCGATTATGAGCACTGCGGCTCTTGTAGATGCCGATGCGATATTCCCGGGGTATGGCTTTTTGAGTGAGAATCAGCACTTTGTCGAGATCTGCACGCATCACGGGATAGAGTTTATTGGACCAAGTAGTGATGTAATGGTAATGATGAGTGATAAATCTAAGGCAAAAGATGTGATGAAAGATGCAGGCGTGCCGGTGATTGAAGGTAGCGATGGTGCGCTAAAAGATGCCAATCACGCCCAAGAAGTCGCCAAGCAAATCGGCTATCCTGTGATCTTAAAAGCTGCGGCAGGTGGGGGCGGCAGGGGTATGCGGATCGTAGAGAGTGAATCACTGCTGAAAAATCTCTACCTAGCTGCAGAGTCTGAAGCTCTAAGTGCGTTTGGCGATGGCACAATCTATATGGAAAAATTCATCAACAAGCCAAAACATATCGAAGTGCAAATTCTTGCTGACAAACACGGCAATGTCGTGCATATCGGTGAGCGCGATTGCTCTACCCAACGCCGCCAGCAAAAGCTCATCGAAGAAACGCCCGCCGTGGTGCTAAGTGATGATGTGCGCCAAAGGCTGCTTGAGACGGCGGTAAAAGCCGCTAAACACATCGGCTATGTGGGGGCGGGGACATTTGAGTTTCTGCTAGATTCTAACAACAAAGACTTTTTCTTTATGGAGATGAATACGCGCTTGCAGGTAGAACACACGGTGAGTGAAATGGTGAGCGGGCTTGATTTAGTGGAGTGGATGATCCGCATAGCAGAGGGTGAGCAGCTTCCAAAGCAAGAAGAGATCCAATGCAAAGGGCATAGCATAGAGTGTAGGATCACGGCTGAAGATCCTGTGAAGTTCTACCCAAGTGCTGGGAAGATCACGCAGTGGATAGCACCCGGTGGGGCAAATGTGCGGCTTGATAGCCACGCATATAGCGGCTATGTCGTGCCGATGTTTTATGACTCAATGATTGGCAAGCTGATTGTCTGGGGTGAGGATCGCAACAAGGCGATCGCTAGAATGCGCCGCGCGCTTAAAGAATTTAGTATTGAAGGGATTAAAACTACCATACCTTTCCATTTAAAAATGATGAGTAATGCCGATTTCTTAAAGTCTGCTATCCACACAAAATATCTCGAGTAAGATATGGAGTAGTAGCAGACTTTGCAATAGAAGAAAAGTGCGCATAGGAGAGAAGTGTGAAAGTAGCAAACACAAATGCAGTAGCCACAAGTCTCATAAAAGATAGCGACACCCAAAGAAGCAAGCAGGCAAAGGCTAGCACAAAGCAGGGTGAGCAGTCTGGGACACTAGAATCCACAAAAGAGATCTCTAATAGCTCTAAGCTCGGCAAGGAATCTGCAAAAAATCTAGCCACAACGATCAAGAATGCCAACACCACCATAGGCTCACTTGAAGTAATGATACGATCTATCCACTCCTTGCAGACGCAAAACAAAGCCTACCAAAAGCTTGCCCTAAAGATCCAAGACCTGCAAGGTAGCACTGAAACACAAAGCAAAGCTGTGCAAGATCTCACAAACAAAGCAGATGGGCTAAAAGAGCAAATGCAAAAGACTTTTGATACAGCGATGTTTGGTGATGAAAATGTCTTTACAAAAAGTTATGCCGACATACCAGAGAGCAATCTCAATGCCAAAAAGCTCTCGCCAAATACGCTAGATGTCAAGCAGCCAGAGAATCTTAAGCGATATGCTAAGGATTTAAGCGAGCAAAGATCCTATGCCAAGCAGGCAAAAAGGCTTGTCCAAAGTGCGCTTGATGAGCGATTAGACTCTGTGCAAAAGACAGATTCTAGCTATGCAAAACTAGATTCTAGCAAGCTTAATGCCCAAGAATTTAAAGCCGCCCAAGGCAGCAGTGGTGTAACGCTTGATAGGGTTTTGCACCTACTACGATAATGCAAACTATCCCTTATAGCACACAACTCATCGATGATGATGATATTGCCCGCGTGGCACAGGCTTTGCGCTCGCCTTTGCTCACGCAAGGGCAAGCAGTAGAGGCATTTGAGCAGGCTCTTGCAGATTTTCTAGGCGTGCGCTATGTGGTGAGTTTTAACTCCGCTACTTCTGCGCTCTATGCGGCTTACCGCGCCTGCTTTAGTCAAAACGCCCTTGTCATCACCACGCCCATAAGCTTTGTCGCCACAGCAAATATGCTGCTTGCTTGTGGCTGTGAGCCGATATTTGCTGATATTGGGGCAGATGGCAATATCACGCCAGAATCCATTATGCGCATTATTGAAAAAGTGGATTCTAGCGATAGAGATAGGCTGCAAGGGATTGTGAGCGTGGATTTTGCTGGCAATAGTGTTAAAGTCGATAGCCTGCAAGCTATCGCCAAAGAGCATAATCTCCGCTTCATAGCCGATAGCTCGCACGCCTTTGGCGGTAGTGTCAATGGACGCAAGATTGGGGGCTTTGCTGATGTGAGTATCTTTAGCTTCCACGCCATTAAGCCTATCACCACTGCTGAAGGCGGCGCGATTAGCACCAATGACAAAACAATCTATGAGCAAGCAAAGCTGACACGATCACACGGCGTGGTGAAAAAGCGGCTTTGGGATACAGAAGTGGCGCAAGTAGGCTTTAACTTCCGTCTAAACGAGTTGCAAGCCACTCTTGGGCTATCGCAGCTGGGCAAGATTGAGCAGTTTTTGGCGCGTAGAGAAGAGATAGCTAGAATCTATGATAAGGCATTCGCGGATAATCCCTACTTCACGCCCACACACCCAATAATCCCTAGCAATCACACAAGCACAAATCATCTCTACCCCATCTTGCTTGATAAAGATCTTTACTGCGCTAAAGAAGAGATTTTTGCTCAAGCCTTAGCACGCGGGCTAGGCGTGCAGGTGCATTATAAGCCGATATTTCTCTATGAGCTCTATGCTAATGCAAAAGGGCTACACAAAGATAGCAGTGGGCGTGATAGCAGGACAAACGCGCTTGATTGGTATTATGCGGAGCTGTCTTTGCCCTGTCATCAAGCAATGAGCGATGAGCAAGTGCAATACTGCATAGACACAATACTTGATCTATGCGCCAAAGCACGCAAGAGCTGCTAATTGCCACTAGGGCTAATTTTCACCCCAATGTTTCTCAAAACTTCGCCGAATGTGATGCACACGCAGGATAATAACACTGCCTAGACATAGTAGCACGCCTATGATATAGCCTAGGATATGAAAGGCTTCTAGGTCAATTAAGATCACCACAGCAAGCCCAGCAATGATATAAGATAGCAAGCGATAGAGACCAAATGATAGCTGAACCCCTAGCATAAATTTTGACACAGGCGCATTTGTGCTTGATGGCTTATCGCTTTGGTTTTGATCGGGTGTAGGGCTTGTGGATTGCACCAGAGTAGAATCTGGAGTAGAATCCGGATTTGTATATGCTCGCAGCTCTCTTGCTAGTCGCTTTTGTAGAGCATAATAAGAGCTTATGATGATAAGTAAAGTGGAGAAATATGCCACTTCAAAGCTTATGCCTGCTCGCATATTGAGCAATGCAGACAACCCCAACGCCATACAAATATTTATCACTATTGCTACCACATATCCAAGCATTTTGGTCCTTTTCAAGCTTTTTTTACACACTTCATTATACAATAACAAATCTCCACACAAAGGATAATAATGCTCCGCAAGATAGCCTTAGTCGCGATATTGTGCAATGCACTTAGCGCACTAGAATCCAATATCATAGAGATTATGCAGTATTTACAGAGAGACTCTGATCTTATCCAAAAGGGATTCTTCTTAAACAAATTTGACATAGTCAAAGAGGGGATTAGCAAGCATAAAGAGGATTTTAGCGCGTTGCAGAAATTCAATATCGAAGTGTTTTTAGATGAAAAAACACTCAATTACTCACCCATTATTACATCATTTTTAAATAACATCATCGAAAATCGCGTGGCACTAGAAAAATTCTTGCGCGATAATGACAAAGTGCGCGCTTATGAAGCATTCCAAGAGCTAAATCACAATTGTATGAAATGCCACGCATTACTTAGGGGCTGGTAGGCTTGGTCTAGGCTTGATAAGCACAAGCGCATAAAGAATCAAATATCTTTAAAGCTTAGAGACACGCCTTAGCTCTTGCTATGGCTTGCTGCATATCTTTGATAGCTTGATAGAGTCCTACCATAACAGCACGCGCGATAATGCTATGCCCGATATTTAGCTCGCTAATATATGGGAGAGCAAGTATAGGCGCGATATTTTCATAATTTAGCCCGTGTCCAGCAAACACTTCTAGCCCCAAAGAGTGCGCGAGTGTGGCGGCGGACTCTAGGGCTTGCAGGGTTTGGGTTATTTGCAAAGCTAGCTGGCGTGTTTGTGGGCTTTGCGTGGTGTTATGGCTATGTGGCAAGCAGGAGTGCAAAAGATCATAGCAGTGGGCATACACGCCTGTGTGTAGCTCTATGCCATCAACTTCTAGCTCCTTGGCTAGGTGGATTGCTTCTCTATCTGGCTCGATGAAGACTGCCACAGGGATATTGTGGTGCTTAAAGCGCTCTATTGTCTCAGCAAGCGTGCTAGAGCGCATATTTAGTCCGCCTTCGGTGGTGATTTCTTCGCGCTTCTCTGGGACAAGGGTGATTTTATGCGGGCGCAAAGCACACAGGATCTCCACGACTCCGCCCTTGCTTAAATCGCTCGCACACTCGACATTCACAGGCAGCGGAGAGCTTGTGATGATACGCGCGACATCATCTTCGTGGATATGGCGGCGATCTTCACGCAAATGCAAGGTGATCTGCTGCACACCGGCATTTTTGGCGATAAAAACCGCTTCAAGCGGGTCTGGCTGGTGGATACGCCTAGCCTGTCTAAGTGTGGCGATATGATCGATGTTTAATCCTAAATCCGGTAGCTTCATAATGCTCCTTTGCTAGCACGAGATTGCGTAAGATGAGATGCGATCCATTGCTGCTTGGATTCTTGAGTTTGCAGGGTGCTTGGGAGTGTAGGTAGAAGTGTGAATAATAATGCTAGGTCATTTACTCCAAGCACACCGATATGTGTAAATACCACTGAATGCGCCGTGTCAAAAAACACCATCGTAGGTGTGGCATAAATATGCAAAATCTTGCGCAGTGATTTTATATCAATAGGCGTGTTAAAGGGCGCGGTGATGGGGGATTTCGCATAGAGATCGATAGGATAGATCGCATAGGAGCTAGCTAGATTCTCTAGGCTTTTGTGTGAGAGATTGTCTTGTAGGATTTTACACGGCTGGCAAGTAGCGGAGTAAAAGAGCAGGGCTACACGCTTAGAGTCTTTTGTGTCAAAATCTAAGCGTGTAGATTCTAGCGCACTAAGGCTAGTTAAGTTAGTAGAATCCACTTTTTCACCTTTGTGATCATCGCAGCTAGCTAAGAAGCATAGCACAAGCACAATCCCAAGCCAGCGCATTTTATGCCTTAATGATTAGCAAAAAAGCTTAGCAAATCATCTTTGAGCGTGGCAAGGTTGCTTACTTCTTGTGTCAAGAAGCCTTGCTTGTCAAAGAGATAGAGTGAAGAGCTATGAGCGATACTATATCCAAGCTTAGAATCTTTAAGGGGGATTATCTCATATTTGACTCCATAGCGTTTGGTAACTTCTTGCAAAGTTTGCTCATCAAAGCGCAAGCCATAGGCATTGGGGTAAAAATGCTTGACATAAGAATCTAGGGCTTTTAGACTATCGCGCTTAGGATCAAGCGTGATAAAGAGCACCACCACATCGCTAAGGTCTGTTTCATCTTGTAGATCTTGCAAGCTTTCTTGCAGAAGCCCCAAAGTCGCTGGGCAGACATCTGGGCAAGACATATAGCCAAAATACACGATTTTGTATTTGCCCAAGAATGTATCCATAGAGACTTCGCCATTTGTGGTTTGGGCTTTGAAGTGATAGGAGTGGTATTTCTGCACACTCCACACACCAAGCCCCACGACAAACACCACCACAGCAACGATACCAATGGCTCTTGACATAGCTTTACCTTTTGTGTGTTTGTGGCTATTCTTTGCGCTTGGCATCAAAATCCACCGCTTCTGTTGCGCCATCTTGGGTGCTTAGATACATACGATATTGCATTACTTCCTGTGTGCAGCTAGCCATAATCGCACGCCCTTCATACAATAGATCATCGACTTTATTAAAGCGCACGATAGTTTCACCCATATCCATATTTAGCCCGATGATTTTACCGGTAAGATTTGATAGCTCTGCGCCTTCTACGCGAAATACGACAGACTCTAGGGAGATAATATTGCGCGGTATGGCTTCTATGGAGACCTTGATATGCTCTTGCTGCTCGCCAGAATCTTGCATAAATATCACTTGACATTTGCCATCATTAAGCATACATAGACGCGACTCTTTATCTTGCTTTTTGGGTGTGTTGTCTTCTTGCTTGTCTTGAGTGGATTCTTTGCTTATCGTGGCTTTAGGCTCAGGGCTAGATTGCAAGAGATATAAAGAGCCTTTGCCCCAGATGAGATAAATGACAAGTGCGCATAGGCATAGCACGATGATTGTGATAATGCCCTTTTTGGTTAGGTGCTTATCTCTATAAGCCATTGGCTAATGCCCGCCTTTGTGTGCCTGACGCGCTTGGATTGGGACTTGTAGATCTAGTGTCGTGCCATCATCAAAGGTAAGCTTTAAAGCGATTGTTTTGCCTGCTTCAAGGGGTTTTGGAAGATTGATTAGCATAATGTGTAGCCCACCCGGAGCAAGCTCTACGCTCTGCTTGGCAGGGATTGCAATAGAATCTACCGGGAGCATTTTCATCATACCATTATCATTGGTTGTTTGATGTAGCTCTGCTACGCCTTTGATTTTGCCTTTGATGATGACCTTTTGCAGTGCTATGGGCTGCTCGCTTGTGTTGCTTAATGTGCCAAAGGCTGCGCTAATATTTGAGCCATCAATTGTGGCAAATGCGTAGAAATCCTTGGCTTCAATGGCGTTATTTTGAGCGTTATCTTGCTTAGCTGCGTCACTGCAGTGCAAAGCCCCGAGCCATAGCGTTAGGGCGAGAAAAATTGGTGAGAGTTTTGCCTGTCTTTTCATACACACTCCTAGATTCTGGGTAGGTGGCTATGGTATAACAAAGCCTATTAAAAATCAAGCAAGCCACTTAGTCAAAATCCTTGCCATTTAAGCAAATCTTCAAAAAAAAAAAAAAACGACAATATTGCAATTCAAGTTCCCTAGAAATAGGCTTGAAAAGAAAATGAAAGGATAGAAATGAAGACAAAAGTTGCATTACAAGGTGCTTTAGGCGTTGGTCTTAGTGTGTGTGCGGCACTGCTGCTAAGTGCGTGCGGCGGCAAGGTCAATATGGCGGAGTTTAATGAAGCGTTTTACCAAGGAGATAAGGAAAATGCGCTCAAAATCGCCAAAGGTGGCAAGGGTGTGCTATGGGACTATCAAAGTGGTGTCAATGCCTTTTGGCTAGGGGAGAGCAAGGAGGCGGCAAAGCTGCTAAAAAGTGCTGATGAAGGCATAGAAAAAGCGCAAGAAAAGCTACTAAACACAGGCTATAGCCCTTATGTGTATGAGAGCGTGCTGCTAGATTTATACACAGCATATAACTACGGCAGCCAAGATGATGCGCAAAAGGCACGCCCAGCACTAAACCGCGCCCACGATAAGCAAAATCAAGCAAAAGAGACATTTGCCAAAAAGATAGAAAAGCAGCAAAAGCAGGTGGTGGGAAAGAGGTTTCCGTTCTTGATCCTAAAGAAAGGGGTCTTGTGAGTGCTGGGCTAGATAGCAAAGATCTTGAAGTGAGTGCCAAAAAGCTTGTGGATAACTTCCTAGAAACTTATGGCGTAAATGCCGATGGCAGCGAGTTTTTAGAAGTGGGAGATATTATCAATGACACTATGCAAGAATTTGATGTCGAGCGATTAGCGGCTCTTATCACGCGAGATTTGCGAAATGCGAAAAAGTATAAAATTTCACGGACAAGTGCTGGAAGCGGAAGGCGTGTAAATACTCGAATCAATACGCATAAACAACGAGATAATGAAGAGATAAACCAGCTTGATGTCGCTGAAAAGGGCAGCCAACGCCTAGCCAAAATCAGCCTAGGTGGCAAAATCATCGAAAAGGTAACTCGAGTCAATAAAAAAGAGCAGAGAGATTACTTTTTGATCTTTAATCTAACAGACAGGCACACCGGCGAAGAGCTATGGGACGCTGAAGAGCAAATCGTCAAACTAAAATAAAGGAGCAAAAATGAAAATTAAAAGTATTGTATTAGCAAGTGTTGTAGCGGTTGCTGGATTAGGCATTGTAGGCTGTGCTAGCGGTGGCATTGGCAAAGTCGCGCAAGAGAAGCACGGGCTAAAGGGTGCGCCTGCGTGGGTGCTAGGCAAATCCGGCAGTGTAGGGGACTTTGAAGCAGTAGGGAGCGCGCCTATTGTAGGTGGGGATTTGGACTTCGCTAGGCAAGAAGCTATGGCAGCTGCTAGGCAGAGTATGATTCTAAAGATTTATGCCTATGTCGATAGCAAATATGAGAAAACCATACAAACTCATAGCGAGCTAGCAGATAACAAAATGAACCACCAAAGAGTTACAAACTCTCTCAACCAGCTCAAACAAGGCGCGGCAAACAAACTGCCCGGCACTTCGCAAAAAGAAGCCTTTGTAAGTGATAAAGATGAATATTGGGTGCTGCTACAAATGGATAAAAATGCAGAGGAAAAATATCGCAAATATATCGATAGTGCGACAGACTCTATGCTGCAGTCTATCCTAACTGCACCAGCTAACTAGGAATGCATATGAAGCGGCTGCTTATATGCGCGGCGTTTGTGGGGCTTGCATATAGTGCCACAAACCCACTAGGGCAGGATCTACTCATCGGCAAAGGAGTCGGGCTCACAGAAGCAGAAGCCAAGCGCAATGCCTTGCACGATATTTCACAGCAGGTGCTAATAAGCGTCAGCTCAAGCTATGAGTCAAGCAAAATACGAAGCGATAGCACGATCACTTCAAGTGCCAAGCTAAACACTAATGCCATATCTAAGGATATAGAGCTAGATGTGGAGAAGTTTTTTGAAACAAAGCAAGAGGGCAACGCGTGGAGTGCAGAAGTGAGAATCCGCAAAAGCGATCTCATCAAAAGCTACACACAAAAGCAACGCCAAGCCCTAGAATCTATCTCCTATGATGCTACTTGCAGTCTTGATCCAAAGCACCAAAGAGAGCTGCAAAGCGCGCTTGATAGGGCGATACACTACCGCGATGTGCTAAATGCCTCTGGTGGCAGCAGTATAGGCGATGTCAAAATCGCCGAGCTAAATAAACTGCTCCTAGAGAAGCCAGCAGCAGTGATAGAGTATAGTGAAAGCTTTAGTGAAGCTAGAATTTTGCAAAGCAAGCTTAGTAAGGAGTTTAGCAAGTTTTTTAAGGTATCGCCCGCAAATGATGATCGCGCTTCTGTTGTGAAAGTCGATTTGCTCATTGATGGCGATTATGACAATACTCAAGTAGCACTTCAAATAGAGCTGCTAGACTGCCGGGGCAATAGTATCTATACCGGTAGCTTTGATGATAGATATGCTAAAGATCGTGCCGCTGCTATAAGTGAGTTTAGCAAAAGGGCTGATACCAGAGCCTACAAACTCCTAAGCGCGTGGATCAATGGTAAATGATATAGAGCGCGCTAGCCGTGGGATTCAGCTTTTAGCTAAATGCTGGAGCCTGCGGCTTTCTCGCTCGATAGACCACAAGTCTTGTCTCGCTCGCTTGCCGCCGCGCCCCCACTTTTCATCTAAATCTTAGAATCCCACAATGACAATTCTCAAAAATCTTTCCGCAAGCAGACTTCCCTAGAATCCTCGTTTTGTATTTTGTGTTTTTTGTTTTTCAAAAGTGGATTCTAGCATACAATCCTACCAATCCCCTAGAATCCACTTTTTAACCTAAACGCTTTTTCCCGTCATTGCGAGCTTTGGCGCAAGACAAAGCGTGGCAATCCAAAAAGCAAGCCGCAGCTTCTTAATAATCCAACACAAAGTCAAGAGTAAAACACAAGAATCAAGCAGATTTGTAGCAAAGTCGTAGCAGAGTTTGAGAGAGAGTGTTATAATACAACGCCCCCAAGATAGGGGGCAAATCCACTTCAAAAGGCTTTGTTATGAAAAAACATAGCAAACGCCTTAGGTTCGCATTGTATCTAAATTTCAAGCTCTTTGGGCTAAGATTTAGGCTAAATGTTAAACGCTAAGGCGTGGGGGCTATGCCCCTGCCTTTTGAGTGGGATTACTTGCTGCCACCTAGAATCCACTTTTTCATATAACGCCCTTTTTATAGTCATTGCGAGACACTTTAGTGGCGTGGCAAAGCGCAGCTTCTTTAGTAATCCATAAAAACAAAAATAACAACAAAGCCAAACAAGCAAAGAAAGCCAAGTCCAAGCAGCAGTAAAGCAAAGAAAGCAAAACAAATCAAACAAGAGTGAAGCACGCGTTAAGTAAGAGAGTAGAGTAAGACTAGCCCATCTCCTTAACGATCAAGGTAGGCTATGGATTATCCTAGTAGCACTTGACTACCACTATACATAGCAGTATAATGCCGACTAAGATTTTAGCCAAATCTTACTCATTGCAACCTCCTTTATTCTCGAAGTAGGTTACTCTAAGAGAGGTCGCACTCTCTTATTTTTTTTGCCTTTTGGGCAATCTCTAATCGCAATACTACCACATTTTAAAATCCCACATTGGAATCCAAACTTGGCTTTGTCTTATGTCTTATCCATAAGTTTTTGACTTGAAGTTTTTGACTTGAATAATAAAACTTATGCTAGAATCCGCTTCAGTTTCGCCATAAGGAGTTTGTATGATTCTAAATGCCATTATCCAAAAAGATGAGAATGGTTACTTTGCTTTTGTGCCTGAGCTTAGTGGCTGTGTAACTCAAGCGGATAGCTATGAAGAAGCCATTAGCAATATCAAAGAAGCAGCAGCATTGTATATGGAGAGTTTGCAGCTAGATGAGATTAGACATATACAGGCTAAAGATACAGCCATTATCCCCATAGAACTAGCCAATGCCTGAACTACCAAAACTTACAGCAAAAGAGGCTGAAAAGCTTTTGCTTCAAGAAGGCTTTATTATCGCAAGACAAAAGGGTAGCCACAGAATCTATATAAAAAACTCTTATAGAATGGTTCTGCCACATCATACAGGTAAGACTTTACACCCAAAAATCATTAAAGAGCTTTTTGCCATTATAGAATCTGCTAGAGAGTAGATAGTCTGCCACCCCCCTTTTTTTCACCCCCAAACTTTTACCCCCTAGAATCCACTTTTGCAAACAATGTGTAAATAATGCCTAAATTTATAATCAAATTATCAAAAGCCGTTTTTTTTTTTTTTTTTGATTTTGGCTACAATGTGGCTCTCATATTTTGACTATTTTTATCCAAGGAGATACCATGCAAGCACTTAGCGCACATAATCCTCTGCATAATAAACGGGGGGGGGGGAAATAATCTCTCTCTAAATACTCCTGGTCAATCCGCTTTAGATTCTAGCTCCAACACCCTCTCTCCGTCATCGCGAGACTTGCGCCAGCAAGTCGTGGCGATCCACAAATCCGCGCAAGCGGATTCTAGCAATGCTAGCAATGACTATTCTGCTAGTGCAGATTCTATGGATTGCCACGCCACTGCTAGCGCAGTGTCTCGCAATGACAAAAAAGCGCTGGATTGCCACGCCACTGCTGCCGCAGTGTCTCGCAATGACAGAAAGCCTACTCGCTTAAGCTTAAGCCTAGCGTGCTTTTTTGCCCTTAGTGGTGTAATGTCGGCATCCACCATACCTGCAAATGACCCAAGTAATCTTCTCTCGCAACTTGAGAGCAGAACCTGTCGCGGCTATGTTGATGGGCGACACCACAACAACTGCTATAACATTATGTGGCAGACTACTAATAAACAAGGTGCCACAAATAGTTCGATGAGTGGTAATTGGAATTTTGGCGATAGAGGCAGCTATGGAGATGTATCGCATTACACTTACGCAAGCGTAGCTGTTGCCTATCGTCCCGGAGGCTTTAGCGGCAAACGATTTTGGTTTGCAGACAATGCACGAGTGGATCACCTTGCGTTCAATCTTAAAAAGGTTGGCGAGGGGGATTCTCCTTGGCTCAATTTGGTTAATAGCAACAATCTCAATGTTACAACCCTTGATGTCATCGGTGATGTAATGTTTGAAGTAAAGCTAGGCGGCAATAGCAGTATTGATACTATCAACAACGCTGCTGATCGTCTAAGCCTTACTACAAATGGTGATAGCTCCCTAACAATCCAAACACTCAACCAAAACAGAGCCGATAGCCAGCTAGTCATACAAGAAGCTCCCGGCTCTATTGTGATAAATACCCTTCATCAAAGCGGCGGTAGTGTCTATCAAAAAACCGAAGAAGTAGGAGTCGCCAACATAACCGGCGGGCACTACTACCAAGGCTATGGACCTGTTAGCGGTGGCTTTGGTCCATCAGGTGATGGCGGACAGATAGGCACACTCAATCTCCAAGGCGGAGCATTTACTCAATATGCTGGGCAAATCACTACTGCTAATCTCTCCGGTGGCACATTCACCCACAATGGCGGCACACTTAGCAATGTCGTGCTAAAAGCTGGCGGCAGTGGCAGCACATTTGTCAATGGCACAGATTCTGCCTTTGCTAAC
>NZ_JANURN010000029.1:0-768 GCF_030249855.1 Helicobacter zhangjianzhongii | reverse complement strand
TATCCCCCTATCTCACCACAGAGAACACACCCTTGCCATCACGCACGATCTCAAGGAGATTTCCTGCTTTAAACATATTGCACACGATGATAGGTAGGCGATTATCTTTGGCTAGGGCGATTGCTGTATCGTCCATCACTTTGATATTTTCTGCTAAAGCTGCATCATAGGAGATAGTATCAAGTCGCTTGGCATCAGGGTATTTTTTAGGATCTTTGTCATAGACACCATCAACCTTTGTAGCCTTGATCACATAGTCTGCTCCTATCTCCACTGCGCGTAGGGTAGCAGTCGTATCTGTGGTGAAAAATGGATTCCCTGTCCCAGCAGCAAAAATCACTACCCGTCCCTTTTCTAAATGCCGAATAGCACGGCGATAAATATAGCTCTCGCAAATCTCTTTAATCTCAATGGCACTTTGCACTCTCACATTAACACCACTATGCTCTAGGGCTTCTTGCATAGCTACTGCATTTATCACTGTGGCTAGCATACCCATATAATCTCCACTTGTGCGGCGGATCACACCACCTTGTGCAGCACTCACACCACGGATAATATTCCCCCCGCCAATGACAATGCCTACTTCTATCTTTGCCTCTAGGAGTGAAGCAATCTCATCAGCAATATAGCTAAGGATCTTTGGCTCAATCCCAAAGCCATTATCCCCTGCTAATGCCTCCCCAGAAAACTTCACTAAAACGCGCTTGTTTTTTTCCATATCTTTGTCCTTTATGTGCTTGTGTATTGTGGTGAGATTATAGGTTT
>NZ_JANURN010000028.1:0-782 GCF_030249855.1 Helicobacter zhangjianzhongii | reverse complement strand
AAAAGTGGATTCTGGTGTGAAAGCTCTCTCTACGATTCAGTCTCCCTTAACGCAAAAAGCTTACTCTGTTTTATCCGCAAAAAGAAAACAAGGGACACCGCTCGGCGCAAGCCGATGTTTCTTTAGAAAAAGGTTTATCCCCACCCCGCTCCCCTTAACCCAAAAAGAAAGCGTAGCTTCTTTAGAAACAGTGACCGCTTTTTCTTTTTGCAATCAAGGGGAGAGCCTCGCACTTCCGCTTCTAGCACTCGCGCGGCGGCGGGACACTACTGCCCGCCTTACTCCCGCGCTCGCGCACCACGAAGCGGGCGAGAATCGGTTGCGCCTTGCGGCGCGATTGAAAAGATGGATTCTGCTACCGCAGAATGTGTAGATTGCCGCGCGGACAAGTCCGCTCGCAATGACGGGGAAGAGGCTGAAAGTGTAAAAAAATGGATTCTAGGATTGAAGCCCAAATTCTGTCATTGCGAGATTTGCGTGGCAAATCGTGGCAATCCACAATCAAAAAGTGGATTCTAGGGAAATGTTAAAAATGTAAGGGGAAAAATTAAAAAAGTGGATTCTAGGATTTTGGTTTTGTTTTTAATGGATTACTAAAGAAGCTACGCTTTGCCGCGCGGACAAGTCCGCTCGCAATGACAGAAAAAGCGTTTAGTGTAAAAAGTGGATTCTAGGAGTAAAGTTAGTTTGAGAGCAACACGATTCTAAGAATTGTGCTGAAAAATTAAGAGTCGCGGGCGGTAGGATTTGAGATGTTAATAAAAAGTGGATTCTAGGAGTAA
>NZ_JANURN010000027.1:0-1015 GCF_030249855.1 Helicobacter zhangjianzhongii | reverse complement strand
TTGTTGGTAAAGGAACCACCCGCTAGGGTAAATTTAGCAACCTTACCGATGATAGTGTGATTACCACCCTCTTGGGTGATGTTAGCAAAGGCAGAATCTGTGCCATTGACAAATGTGCTGCCACTTCCACCTGCTTTAAGCACGACATTGCTAAGTGTGCCACCTTTATGGGTGAAAACTCCTCCAGAGAGATTAGCAGTGGTGATTGTGCCGCTTTCTTGGGTAAAGTTACCGCCAGATTGGGTAAGGGTGGTGATTGTTGATTGTTGATTTGAGGCTACTTGCTGTATGAAATTCCCACCACTTTGATTGACATTAGTGATTTGCCCAGCATATTGAGTAAAATCTCCGCCCTGTAGATTGAGCGTGCCTATCTGTCCGCCATCACCTACTGGTGCGTAGCCACCGCCACTAGGTCCATAGCCTTGATAATACGCTCCATCAGTCATAGTAGCCGTAGTTACATCGCCATCTTTTTGGTAGGTTGTGCCACCGGATTGGTTGAGATTCTCAATCGTTATACTGCCACCACCATTTTGCAGGACAAGTTCGCTAGGGGTATTGGGGGTATTGCTTTGATTAAGCGTTGTAACTGAGATTGAGCTGCCTGCATCTGCACTAAGGCTTAGACGATCAGCAGAGTTGTTGATAGCAGTGATAGTATTGTTGCTGTTGCTAACAGCCTTGATCTCGACTTTGAGCTTCCCTTCAATATTTGCCGTTCCTATGGTGGAGTTATTAAGACGGACATTACCCCACAGCCCACTTGCATCTATACCTACACCTTCTGTGTTAGTCCTAAAGCTATCCAAAGTAACTCGGTCTAGTATTAGGGTTTTGCTCCAACCACCATCTGTAGCAAACCTTGCCGAGTCCCCTTGACAAGAATTTTCATTACCTTTGGGGTCAATTACAAAGTTACCACCACTTGCATAGACATCGCAGTTAGCTTTTGTTACATCACCACTAAATAGATACCACCGAGCGTGGAGATCTGTCAAAGTTAAGCACGAGA
>NZ_JANURN010000026.1:0-1028 GCF_030249855.1 Helicobacter zhangjianzhongii | reverse complement strand
CCCAAGAGCGAATCGCTTGTGGCTATACCTTTTTCTTGTTTGCATCATCTAATATCGCCTTGGCAATCCCTGATACATCTTGTGAGATTTGTGAGCTAGCATTGGCGATAGAGACATTCTCTTGGGTTACGGACTCTAGGCTAGAGATGGCTTCGTTGATTTGTGTGATACCTGCGGTTTGCTCTTTGATAGATTCTGCCATATCATTGATTGATTGGACAAGCAAGTTTGTGTTTGCCTCTATCTCGCCTAGGGATTTGCTGGTGCGCTCTGCCAATTTACGCACTTCATCTGCTACGACAGCAAAGCCTCTGCCGTGCTCTCCTGCCCTAGCTGCTTCGATAGCGGCATTCAATGCTAGGAGATTTGTCTGATCTGCTATATCTCTAATGATACCTATGACATTTCGTATATCTTCTGTTTGCTGGATTACTTCGTTGGTCCTGCCAGAGACATTTTGCATAGATGAAGTGATCTCTTCTACGGCAGTGGCGGTCTGCTCTAGGCTACTAGCTTGTGAGTTAGAAGATTTAGTAAGGGCGGCTACGGCTTCTTCTAGCTTATCACTTTGAGAGTGGAGAGAGTTGGCAAACTCTAGGGAAGTTTTAAGCATTTTTCTAATCTCTTCGCCTAGAGTGTTGGTAACGACTTCTACCCTGCCGCTAGCATTTGCTACTTCTGTGGTGAAATCAAGGCGCGTGTAGGAGTCAAAGACGCGGGCGATCTCATTAGTATCGCTGCCAATTTTATGCTGCAAATCATCTAGCATATGGTTTAGCACATCTTTTAGCTCTTTTAGCTGAGGGTTGTGCGGGGTCTCTGTGATACGGGCTTGCAAGTCGCCAGATTCTATCTTTTTAGCTGTTTGGACAGACTGCTCCACGGCTCTTGTGTCTTGGGCTAGCCCATTTTGCGTGCGCTCGATGTTTTGATTGATAGCTACTGCCATCACCCCTAGCTCATCTTGGCTCTTTAGCACAAGTGGCTTTGGCGCGACTTTTGTCTCGTGGTTTAGGTATTGGAAAAAT
>NZ_JANURN010000025.1:0-1188 GCF_030249855.1 Helicobacter zhangjianzhongii | reverse complement strand
CGTGCTTGGCGCGGCTTCTTGGGCTAGCTCGCTAGAATCCGCGCTAGAATCCACTTTTTGCGCAGTGACTTGGCTGCTCTCTTTGGTGGATTCTAGGCTTTGGCTGTTTTCTTGGGCTTCTAGGTTTGTTTCTTGGCTTTGCTCTTGGCTCTTTTGGGCGGTGGGCTTTGTGGCTTGTCTTTTCATTTTTACCCCTTTTTGCTTGGCATTGTGCTACAACTTCCCGCGATAAAAAAGGGGTAAAGCTCCCCTATAATCTCCCCCTTTTTCTAGCTTCTCCATTTTTACGCTATGCTAAATAAACTTCTGCCCTCTGGGTATATGATATAATCTGTGTTATTCCCCCCTAGTAAATACGCGCTATTAAAGGTGTAGGTCTCTAGCTCTTTGTGATACCTTTTCAAATACTCAACCGCCTCTATGGTGTCGCTCCTATCACTACCGAAAAATAGATAAGGTCTCTGCACTCTCTCTATGAGCCTAAAAAACTGCCCCAAGCTAAAGTGATCTTTATAGTTCCCCACTTGTGTCTGCAAGTATGGTGGATCTAGGATTAGGCATTTGTTTTTATATGATTTATAGCTATCTAGGAGATCTATGAAGTCTAGGGATACTCTCTCCACGCCGTCAAGGTATCCCTTCGCGGTCAGCCTTGTGGCACTTATCCTGTTATAAAAGGTGGCTTTACTAAGCTCTGTAAAATCTCTTGCATAATTCCCAGAAAAAAGCAGGTAAGAGCTAAGTGTAATGTAGTCGATATACTCGCCCTGTGTCTCTAGGGCGTGGATATGCGCTAAAATCTCTTGCTTTATATCCTTTGGCAAAGCGTTTCGATACTCACCATCGCGCATTTTTTCATAGATCCACGCACGCAAGCTTTCTGTCTGTGCGATATGATCTAGCCTCTTTTGGTAGTTGTCATAGTCATTCCATAGCACTTGATTGCGCGGATACCATTGCTTGATATTATGTGCGACAAGTCCAGATCCGCCAAACACATCGATAAATATGCTCTCCCCATCGATCTCCCCATCTGCTCTCATAGTATTTAGCACTTGCTTGATATGCTTTAGCATATTTTTCTTATTTCCCATAAAGGATAGCGGCGGCTTTGTGTAAATCATCTTTGCCCTTGTGTTTTTGCGTGATTATTCACTAAACACAAGCACACAAAAAGGGGTAAAGCTG
>NZ_JANURN010000024.1:0-2073 GCF_030249855.1 Helicobacter zhangjianzhongii | reverse complement strand
CCATTGATAAACTAGAGCTCACTAAAGACGCTGATAGCGTAACCAATAATGCTGTGTATAACACAGGCGGTGGCTTAGCAAGTGGTATCATCAAAGAGCTTGATGTCAAAAGCGGCAATGCCACCATAAACACCCTAAATGGTGTAGGACAAGGAGAAGGAACCAATGTAGAGCCCCATACACTCTCTAATATAAAAATAACTGCTAATAGCGCTAAACTCACCGTTGATACCCTAAGCGTAGGACTCAAAGGCAACACTGCTATGGAGAGAGTAACAATCAATAATAATACAGGTGGTAATGGTAGCAACAAAGAATTTGCCGTCAATAAAATCCAAGTAACCTATCTTGATGGCGACTTTGACCCTGCAAAAAGCATTAGCAAGAATCTCAAAGACTATGTATCTAGCAATACCATTAGCCAAAGCTATGTCGATAACAATTCTAAGCCCACCTTTGAATCAAGCCCAGAGCTCCAAGGCATAGGGGTGAAGTTTAATCCCGATGGCACCCCTATCTTTGAGGTAGAAGCCTCCTTGGCTGCAAGTATGACAAGCGTAGTTGTGCGCCAATCTATGCGACGAAAAATGCTCATAGACACCTATCTCGCAGAACAAAACAGAAGAAGCTTGAAAAACAAAGAGCGTAGAACCAAGCAGCGCATAGAAGCAGCCACTCTAGCAGAAGCAAGAGCCCAGTATCAAAAAGACCTAGCCAAATACAAGCTAGACTTAGCCAAATGGGATAAGCTTGCTAGCACCAAAGAGAACAAAGCCCTAATCGCCAAATACGAGCAAGAGGACAAAGCCTACCAAGCAGCCAAAGCTCAATACGACAAAGACAAAAAAGCCTATGAAGACAATCGCAAAAACCTAGAGCTACTCTCTAAAGCACAAAAGATAAAAGCTCCCACAGAGCCTAAAGCTCCTGTAATGCCAAATCTCAAGCCAAGTGATAAAGACTACAAAAAAGCTATGGCTAACTATGACAAAGCACAAAAAGCCTATGAAAAAGCAATGAGCAAATATGAGCAAGAGCTTAGAATCTATACAGAGGAGAACAACAAGCTAGAGACAATAGCCAAAGCTAGCAATCTCAAAGCTCCAGTAGCTCCAAAAGCTCCTATAAGACCAAACCTAAAACCAAATCATAAAGACTATAAGCGAGTAATGGCAGCCTATGAGTCAAACCAAAAAGCCTACCAAGCAGCTCTCAAGCAATATGAGCTTGATAAAAAGAGCTATGAAGAGAAGAGAAAGAGACTAGAAGTGCTTGCAAAAACTAGTAAGTTTAATGCCAATCTCAAAGCTCCCATAGAGCCTAAAGCTCCTATGCGCCCAAATCTCAAGCCAAACCACAAAGACTATAAAAAAGCTATGAGCAAATACGAGCAAGAGCGCAAAGACTATCTAAAAGACTTTAAACAATACGAGCAAGATAAAAAGAGCTATGAGAGAGAGTATCAAAAGCTTATAGCCCTAGCTGATGCCCAGAGCAATAAGCTAAAAGCTCCCACAGAGCCTAAAGCTCCCACTAAGCCTAAAATCCTAGCCAGCAAGCCAGAAATGCCACAAGAGCCTAAGCTTGGCGAAGTAAGTGCAGAGCTACTAGCTAAGCATAAAGTCCAAGGGGATTTCTTTATCCGTGCCTATGGTGGGACAGGCTCACATAAAGCAACCAATGGCGCACAAACTAACTCCTGGAGTGCAGGCACACTCATTGGCGCAAATTGGGATCTAGCCCTTGGACAAACAAGTGGGAATATCGGCTTCTATGGTGGGTATGAGTATATCTACAATGGCTATAAGCAAGCCCATATCGATGCCCAAGGACACACAGGCTTTGTGGGGCTACGCTTCTCACATCTTTTTGCTAGGACTAAGCTAGCTGGATTCTACTATCTAGCTGACATCAATGGCGGCTATACAGATATATCTGTAGGGCAGGATATGAATGGTATGCGATTTAGTGCCAATGTAGGGAATATCAACTTTGGCTCATCATTGAGACTAGGCTCATCTGTGTATATGTATGGGGCTAAGTCTATCCTCTTCCCATCAATTGGAGTAGGAG
>NZ_JANURN010000023.1:0-2923 GCF_030249855.1 Helicobacter zhangjianzhongii | reverse complement strand
CACCACCTCTCCGCCAAACATTCCTTTAAGCAGGTTGATTGCTCCTTGCACATTTTCAGCTCTAAAAAACACCCAAGCGATATTGACACAATTAAAAGTAAGCAGCCAGCACAGAAGGATATAGGCTTTGCTTTGCATAAAGCGAGCATATACCCCCCTAGAATCCAGCTTTTTATACAAAAGCATATAGATTCTATGTCCCACCATTGCTAGCCCGTGCAAGCTCCCCCATATCACAAACCCCCACCCAGCTCCGTGCCACACTCCGCTTAAAAACGCCACGATAAACAGATTTCTTAAAGTAAGCAGATTATTAAGCCACGATTCTTTTTTCTGTGGTGCAGGCTCGCGGCAGTATCTTTGAGCTAAAAATGGGGCTTTACAAGGCGATCCAAGGGATTTACCTTGAATGCTAATGAGTGTAGAATCGCCGCTGTAATCGCCATTTTGAGTCAAAGAGACGCGTTTAATATTTTGATTGCCCCCTAGTGGGATATAAAGATACTCTTTCAAAAATCTCCCTAAAGTGATATGCCACTTTCTCCAAAACTCCGCGATATTTAATGCCTTATAAGGTGAGCTAAAATTGATAGGCAAAATGATCCCAAAAAGTAGCCCCAGCCCTATTGCCATATCGCAATATCCGCTAAAATCAAAGTAAAGCTCAAAGGTGTAGCTTAAGCTTGTCGCCCACGATTCTAAGCAATTTAAAACAGCTCCATTTTCTACCGCGCTAAATCCAGCATTTGCCCATTTGGCAAAGCTATCGGCGATGACTACTTTTTTAAAAAGACCGATGGAGAAGATGAAGAGACCTTTGGCGATGTATTCCCAATTTATGATACTAGGCGTTGACTTTTGCATTTGGAGCGATTCAGTTTTTTTGGAGGATTCGGCTTTGCGCGATAAATCTTTGATTGCATCGCCGCGCTGCGTCGATAGACACTCGAGTCTTATCTCCTTGCGCGGCTCGCAAAGCAAAGATTTCTCATCGCAAATCCTAGAATCCTGTGCGGTGTTTTTTACATTTTCAGCTTCAAGGTTAGAATCCACTTTTCCAAAAGTGGCGTTATTTCTGTCATTGCGAGCCTTGTCGGTAGGCAAGGCGTGGCAATCCACACTAGAATCCGCGTTTTGCTTAGGTGTTTGTTGCATTGGGGCATTGTGGGTAGAAAATCTAGAATCCGCTTTTTTATTTATGGATTGCCGCGCCGACAAGTCGGCTCGCAATGACAAGAAGGGCGATTTTTCACACGCGGAATGCTCGCCCAAGATCAAAGCCCTCCTGCCCATTGCGTGAAACTGCGGCATCATCTCTTTGTGATGCACAATTGGTCCGGCAATTAGCTGAGGAAAGAAGGTGATAAATAGGCAGTAGTCTAAGAAATTGATATATGGGATTTCTTGTGTTGGATTGCTGGATTCTGGGGCTGATTCTCTCTCTGTGGCTTGCTTATAACAATCCACAAGAAAAGCGATTTGCTGGAATGTTACAAACGATAAGGCTAAGGGCAGGAGAATATGCGGCAGAGGGATAGCAAAGTCTAAAGCTAAAAGCTTGGTAAAAAGATTGAAATTCTCTAAGAAAAAATCTGTGTATTTAAAGATACCTAGCAAGCAGAGATTGAATATAATGCCAAGGATTAAAAGGGCTTTAGGGTGATTGAGCTTTTTGGAGGATTGGGCTTGGTTTGGTTTGGGCGTTGGCTTTCTAAAGAAACCTGCGAGCTCACGCTCGCACCGCTTTGCTTGTTTTCTAAAGAAACTTCGCTTCGCTTGTTTTGCGCGAAAAAGCAGGGAGTTTGTGGCTCCCTGCGTCGATAGACCACAAGTCTTATCTCCTTGCTCGCCACTGCACAACCCTGCTTTTTCATCGCAAAATCCTTCCGCCTGCGACTTTTTATCAAACACATTTTGAGCGTTGTGGATAGAAATCCTAGAATCCTTTGGCTGCTCGTTGAGAGTTGTGGCGGTGCTAGAATCCGCGTTTTTACTAGCGGCGTTTTCTGTGTCATTGCGAGCAAGCGCGGTAGCGGTTGCGTGGCAATCCATAACTTCAAAGTTAGAATCCACTTTTTGCTTAGGTGTTTGTTGCATTGGGGTGTTATGGGTAGAAAAACTAGAATCCACTTTTTTATTTATGATTACTAAAGAAGCTGCGCTTTGCCACGCTTTGCGGAGCAAAGCTCGCAATGACAAGAAATGGGCTTGCTTTGTAGAATCCACTTTTTTGCTTTTTTGTGCGGTGTTTTCAAAAGTGGATTCTAGGGTTTGTGTCTTTGTTTGTGTGGATTGCCACGCCACTGCTGGCGCAGTGTCTCGCAATGACAGAAAATAGGCGTTATCCTTAGAATCGTGGCTTTGTAAAAACGAGGATTCTAGGGGTTGGGTGGTTTTTGTGATTTGTGTTTCAGTGCCGATTTTGGATTCTAGGATTTTTGAGCTAGAATCGGCGTTTTGTGTATTTTTTGGTGGTGTAGAGTCGCTCGCGGTTGGATTCTTGAGCCTTTTTTGGCTATCTTTCCCAAAGATTCTAGGATTTGCGGTAGTGCTAGTGGGGCTTTTTGTGGATTTTAGGGTAGAGCTAGACTTGTGGTCTGCGGTTGCCCTAAAATCCACAAAATCGCCGCTATGACTACCCGAAGCTGAATCTTTTGCCCCCCCCCCCCGTTTCTACCACGCAAAATCCCCCTAACCACACCATAATTCACAAGCATTGAGCCTAGTAGTATAGGCAGATAGATAAGCTTCCAATAGGCGTAGAAAAACAAGCTTGCTAGCACTAAGAAGCCTTTAGCAAGGGTCATATACACGCTAGAGTTTTGTGTGATACTAAGGGCTTTAAGGAGATGAAAGATAGCCCACACTATGGGTAAAAAGCAAAAGATAAAAAGATAGGAGTTAAAGAGCATAGGAGGTCCTT
>NZ_JANURN010000022.1:0-3080 GCF_030249855.1 Helicobacter zhangjianzhongii | reverse complement strand
TTATAATCTCATCGCCTTTTTGGATTTGGGTGTAGCCTTTTTGTTTAAGCAGGTCTTGCACGCGTGGCAGCGCGCTTAAATCCATATCAAAAAAGTAGGCTAGCTCTCTTTGCAGCTTCTCTAGGCAATACATCTTACCCCTTAGTTTAAAAATCCTACTATGGTAGAATCTTGGGCGTTTTTATAAAAGGGGTAAGAATGGATCTAGGATTTATCTATGAGCTAATCAATAAAGAAAATATTTTTATCTTTGCCGCTGGGGTTATGGTGGGCTTTGGGCTTGGTAGTGTTCTTATGCGTGAAAAGCAAGCACGCTATGAGTCAAAGCAGCGCGGCTGCTTCTATGCGGTTGAAAAAAGGGGATATATCACAATCTATTTATTTTATAAAAATGGTAAGCTAGTGAATGTCGGCTGCCCCTATAAGCAAAAACGGCTTTGTAAAAAGCCTTACTGCTCGCTTTTAGACTCTACTTGCAAAGAGCTAGAGTAGAGTAAAGCTCTCACCACTAGTCTCGTCAAAACCCCTATGATAAAAATCAATGCCCCTGTGCTTATCATCTGCACCCCTTTTTAGTGTGTGTGGGATTGTGCTAGAATCTTGGGCGTTTTTATAAAAGGGGTAAGATTATGGTTTATCTACAAAATGGAGTTTTTAAGGTTTATCACCTAGCTTTTCTTTGTAATATGGATAATAATTTCTCTAAAGAGCTTGCGGATACCTTTTGCGGTGGGGAAGCTTAGTAGTATCATAGCCACTCCGCCCAAAAGATATAAAGTATTTTTCGCAAAATATTGGATATAAGGCATTGCCGGATTGTCGAAACACTTAGGCATATCTTTGTCGCCTACTCCATTGATATAAAAACACACAATAAACACCATCGCCCAAACCCAAAAACGCTTCCCAGCAAAAAATATCCTTATTAGTTTTGAGTAGATTCCATTGAGTAATTCTGCGTTATTTTTTGAGTGTTCTGCATCGTTTCTATCTTCTTGTATCTTTAAAACAAAAGTTTGTTCCACTAAAACATCAGGCTCACTATGTTTAAACTCCACACTTGATTCATTCGCTTCTTTTGATGATGGTGAGACTATCTTTTTCGCGCTTTGTCTTATATCGGCTAAATTCTCATCTGTGCTATTCATTGCCAAGCCCTAAAAAATTAAGCCTATGCCCCATCGCAGTTTGTGAAACTGCAAAATATTTAGCCATATCTGCGATGGATAAATTATCATTATAGAGCTTTACCACTTCAGTGTGTGGCATTAAAATATTCGCGGCAAAATAGTTGGCTTCAACTTCTTTGATACTAAACCCAAGCGACGAGAGACTATCCCTAAAGGATATATGCTTATTTTCATCAAAGTTTATATGCTCACCACTTCTATAGTGCAGCACATAGTGTCCTATCTCGTGCGCGATAGAAAATCTCTGCCTTAGTGCGCTATCAGTTTTGCAGATATAAATTTTTCTCTCATTAGCCTTTATCATACCTGCTACATCATCTCTATCAAATATCGTGTCATAAACGCTTAAGCCTAGTGCTTCTGCTAGTGCTACGATTTTTACAGGGTATTCCCTTTGCCCATACATTTCTAAAACATCAGCGGCGATATTGGTGATCTGCTCTTTTGTGTAGTGCGTCATTTCATATCCTTTCGCTATCGTTAAAATCAACCCTTATAAAGGGGAGTCTAGCGTAAAAAGCTTTATTTTACAATCTAGCACCTAAGCTTCTCTAGGGTTGTGAGTATGTGTTTGTGTGCGCGCTCTAGCTCTTGTGGGCTAAGATTCTCAAAGCCTGCGAGCCTTGCATAGCTTGCAAAGTCGTCTAAAGATTCTAGCTTTATATCGGCTTGGTTAAATGTTTTTGTGGTAGAATCTATGGTAGGATTCTCAAATAGCCGAGCGGCTTTGGTAGCTCCTGCATCATCGTGATGAGAGTTCTCCACCCCTTTAGATTTTGGGCTACGATCTACGCTGCTGGGGTGGGCTAATCCCTCCAACTCTACGCTATAAATCCTATTTCCATTTTGCACACTCTCTTTAAGCGTGATGAGTGCTTGGGCATTTTGCTCCTGCAAGTCTTGGGCGTTTATGTATCTATGCACGCCTACGATGTCTGCGCTGTGATTTTTGGGCGGCTCTGTGTGTGAAAAATCGCTATTTTTAAAAAGCCTTTCAATGTCTGCCACTGCGCTTAAATGTTGCTCTTTGCTAAATCCATTATCTAAGCTTTTTTGTATCGCCTTATCGCTTAGCATTTTGTCAATACCCGTGCTGCTTAGTCTTGCGATAATGCCGCTTTTGTGCGGTAGATCTTTGTTTTTAATGCTTTGTAGCTGTTGCTTTACTTGCTCGCGGCTTGATTGTTTAGCGGAATGCTTACCCAAGGCTAAATCTTTGCCCTTGAAAGCAGTGTATTTCTCGCGGAGCTTGGGTAGCAGATCTACCGCTTTGGCGACTTCGCTCCCTGCTTCGCCTTGCTTGATCATATACTCGATGAAGTCAAAGATGTCCGCTTGGCTGATATTTTTGCCCTGTGTGAAGCCCGTCTCGCTGAAAAAGTCTATCCTAGGGGCTAGCTGGGCTTCTAAGCCTTTGTGGGTGTTTCTTAGCGACTCATAGAGTGATCCGCTAGGATTTTCTAAGCGCATAAATCGTGCCAAGCTCGCCCCTAGTAAATCAGCGATCAAATTATCATAAGTATTTGGCATCATCTCTAGCATCATATTTGTGCCACTGCTATCTGTCGTGTCTATGATGTGCCTTATCTGCTCATTTAGCTCTTTGAAGTTTGCCGCGCGGGTGGTGTGTAGGCTTGTGGCGGCTTTATACATCGCTCCTAGCAAGTAGGGTCGTAAGTCTAGCTGCTTTAGCCCATACTCTACGGCGTTGTTGCTTAGGATATGCCATAGCCCCGCGGTATCGGTAAAGGTCTGCAAAGTCTTATCCGCATCTTCTTTATCAAGTTTGCTAAAGGCATTTAGCATTTCTGTGATATTGGCATTTTTATCCGCTTTTATGGTGTTGGCTAGCAGGGCTAAGTTGGCATCGTTTTCATTGGGGTAGGGGCT
>NZ_JANURN010000021.1:0-3257 GCF_030249855.1 Helicobacter zhangjianzhongii | reverse complement strand
TAATCATATGATAAAGGCTGAGATAAGAAAGCTAAATGCTATGAATTTTGGGAAGCAGAATATTACAAATTCATTACTTAAATATAACTGAAGCGAGTGGAAAAATATGTGGGAGAGATGGGGGGAGTAAAGCAAGATATTCTCTATCAATCATTTTGCGCTCTTCTTTTACACTCTTCTAGGGTGTGCAGTAGGTGCAATGTGTATCAAGATACTGCCTAAGCATATTGTGGCGACTTTTCACATCTTGTATGCTGGCACATAGCGCAAGCTCTCGCAAAGCTAGTCCGCGATGAAGCTTTGCTTGGTGGCTCACTTTGCTAGGGAGATTCAATACATAATGCCCTAGCTTAATGGGATATGCCTTGCTATATATCTGCGCACGCAAATCCACAATCACACCATTTTGCACACCATCTTGCTCTGTGGCTAAAAGCTTATCGATCTCTTCTTCTTGAGCTTGATACAATGCACGCAATGACAAGAGCTTGGATTTGTAGTTTTGATTGAGATGATAAAAAGGCAGCCTATCACTTGCCCGCACAAGCCCAAAGAGATTGCTCATAATCAGCACAGACCCCAGCACAAACTCTTTCGCCCTAGAATCCATCTCCGCAAAATTCAGTGCCTTATAGGCTACACCATTATATAGCTCTATGGCACAGACCCTAGGAGAGTCCAAAATCTCACCACAACGCCGCAAAGTCTCTAGGCTCACTGACTTTGTGCCAAAGACCTTGCACAGCTCTGCATCACTTGCATTTTGCAAGATAGACAAATACGCGTATATATTGGCATTTCTAGCGGCTTGCCCGCCCCACATCACATCATCTATCAGCCTAGTATCACCCCCGCTACTCTTCCCCAAAACCACTGGATCCTGCTTGCTCTCACTCGGGCTTAGAAGTATTTTCATTTTGTAACTCTTTTTGTGTATGATTGCGCCCATTATATCGCATAAGGAATTATTATGAGAGTTTTTGCTTCCTGCATTACAAGTCTTTATCTGCTTGCTTTAGGGATCACTATCGGCGGGATCATCGCTTGCGGTGCGCTTAGTGCGCCTGTGATTTTTAATGCTTCAGAATATCTTGCTGCTATTGAGATAGCGGATCCATCGGGTATAACACGCTATGCCTCAGGGATTTTGATGACAGAGATTTTTGCACGCTTCAACTACCTACTAAACGCTATGGCGATTTTTATCCTTGTGTATGAGCTACTTGTCTTTAATATCTCGTCAAAAAAGTCTTTGTTTCTCTTAGGGATTGGGATTTTTAGCGTGGTGCTAATCTTTCTTTTTACGATGTATTACACCCCGGCAATCATTGCCGCACAAGCTGATGGCGCAGCTGCGACTGCTACAGAAGAATTTTATAGTCTCCATACCCAAAGTGAAATGATCTTTCAAATCTTACTCATCTCTCTTAGTGCGTCATTTCTATGGCGTGTCTATCTGCTGCGCTTTAGCCTCCCAGCCCCTACAACCAAATCTCGCAAAAAGTAGCCCTTAAAAGTAGCCCCCACTCCGTCATTGCGAGACTTCCGCAAGGAAGTCGCGGCGATCCATAAATACATAACAAACACAAAAAGTGGATTCTAGCACCGATAATTTTTCACAAGCCAACGCCCTTTTTATAGTCATTGCGAGCGAGTGAAACGAGCGTGGCAATCTAATTAAATATAAACAATCGTTTTTTTTTTTTTGATTTTGGCTACAATGCAACTTTTACTTTACTTTTTGAACGCAAGGAGACACTATGAAAAGCACTTATACATCATTTAAACGGGGGGGGGGGGGAATAATCTCCCCACAAAGCTCACTTTCTCTATCAGCCTAGTTTTAGCAGCTGCACTGGGGCTGGCAGCTCAAGGCTTTGATGAAAGCGTGATGACCACATGCGCCAATCATCAATCTGGAATGGCTTTTGGTGGTAACCAAAAAAAATGTCTTAATAGCAATCGTGGAGAAATTCCCGGAAGGCAACATATGACATTCCCCAATGCCTATATGTGGAGTAATCCTGGTGCTCAGGACATCACGTATATTCTCCGCAACGCGAGCATAAATCCTGTTACTATGATGTTCCGTAATAAAGGGCGGGCATACATATGGCTAAACAGAACGCAATATGGTAGTGTCACTATAAAAAATGGAGGTAGTGGCGATGAGCTTAAGGGGCAGGTAGAGTTTTCCATCGAGGGTGGAAGTGGTAATTCTATAGGCGACATCACCCATGAAGCCCTAAGCTTGCGCCTTAAAGGAGGGGCTTCGCAAGTCCTCACCGTTACCACCCTCAACCAAAACTCCGCGGGTGATACGCAAGTTTTCAACAATGTAACCATAACTGACGCTAATGCTAATAATGGCTTGATACACAATAATGGCGGCACAATTACCAATGCTAATATCAATGGCGGGGAGTTTAGGCAAACAAGTGGCACGACAGATACTGCTACTCTCAATAATGGCACCTTAGACCAAATAGACGGCACTATCTCCACTCTCAATCAATCCGGCGGACAAGCCACACAAGAAGGCGGCACAATCACTAATCTCAACCAATCCGGCGGACAAGCTATCCAATCCGGCGGCACAATCACTACTGCTAATCTCTCCGGTGGCACATTCACCCACAATGGCGGCACACTTAGCAATGTCGTGCTAAAAGCTGGCGGCAGTGGCAGCACATTTGTCAATGGCACAGATTCTGCCTTTGCTAACATCACCCAAGAGGGTGGTAATCACACTATCATCGGTAAGGTTACTAAATTTACTCTAGCGAGTGGTTCCTTTACCAACAACGGCTCTATCACCACACTCACCACCAACACCACCACCACAAAACAAGCTAGAAGTGGCACAAGCTTCTACGCTGCCCAAGCCGCTACTACCAACCACATCACCAACAACGGCACCATTGATAAACTAGAGCTCACTAAAGACGCTGATAGCGTAACCAATAATGCTGTGTATAACACAGGCGGTGGCTTAGCAAGTGGTATCATCAAAGAGCTTGATGTCAAAAGCGGCAATGCCACCATTAACACCCTAAATGGTGTAGGACAAGGGACAGCAGCTAATATAGAGCCCCATACACTCTCTAATATCAACATCACTAAAGACGCCAAACTCACCGTTGATACCCTAAGCGTAGGACTCAAAGGCAACCAAGCTATAGAGAGAGTAACAATCAATAATAATACAGGTAATAATGGTGGCAACAAAGAATTTGCCGTCAATAAAATCCAAGTAA
>NZ_JANURN010000020.1:0-5115 GCF_030249855.1 Helicobacter zhangjianzhongii | reverse complement strand
ATCCATTCTTACCCCTTTTATAAAAACGCCCAAGATTCTACCATAGTAGGATTTTTAAACTAAGGGGTAAGATGTATTGCCTAGAGAAGCTGCAAAGAGAGCTAGCCTACTTTTTTGATATGGATTTAAGCGCGCTGCCACGCGTGCAAGACCTGCTTAAACAAAAAGGCTACACCCAAATCCAAAAAGGCGATGAGATTATAACGCTAGAGCCTAGCGCGCAAGCAGAATCTACCCTAGAATCCACCACACAAATAAGCCAAGAGATAAAAGATATTATAGACTCTAGCCCAGCAAAAGGGCGAGATATGCAAATCATAGGGGAAGCCAACTTCACGCCCCAAGTCGTAGAATACGCACATAAAAATAATAAAAAAGTAGCCATTGATAAGCTAAGTCAAGCCGAAGCGGAGCGGCTAGGGTTTAAACACCCCCAAGATGTGCGAGTAACAATCGACTACCAAGCCATAAACCACACGCTAAATCGGCACGGAGCAGAATCTGCTCTTGTAAAAAATAGCGGACAAAAAGCGGTGGATTATACCGACATAGCAGAGTATAGAAACATTGTAAAGGGTGCTGATGAAAAGCTATTTAGCAAAGATGATTTAGGGCAAGAAGTTATTTTGAGCTTTAAGCAGGTTAATGGATATGCGGTAGTGGTAGAAAGTATCCGTAAAAAAGGCAATGAATTAGCGTTTAAAAGTATGTATTTTGAAAACGGAAGCTATAAAAACTCAAATGCGTATAAAAATGCGGTGGATAGCCAAAAGGCTAATCCATCTCCAGCTCCTTATGGTTATGAGCCACACGCTGATGCCAACACTCCGCCATTAAAAACGGATACCGCCATTATACCACAGCAAAAGCCCTACACCGATGAGAAAAAAACCCTGCAAGGCTTTGAGCAAGCAATCGCAGGCAAAGACACGCACACCAAGATACAAATCGCCAAAGAGCATTTAGAGTATTTACACACCCCCTTAAAAGAGCAAAAAGACCAGCTTAAAGAGCTTATAAAGACCAAGAACTTCGATGATGATGAGATAGCAGAAGCCTTGCAGCGCATAGAGACTACTGCCAAGCCCTACGCCAAAAAGCGCGGCAACATCTTTGTGCCTTTTGTGGATAAGCCAGGCACAGGGTGGCTCATAAGCGACAAACTCACGCCACTAGAGCAGGCAAAAACCCTGATAGCCTACGAGCTAGAGAGAGAAAATAAGCGATTTTTCACACAGGTTAGCAAGCTAGGGGCTAAGTTAAGGTTTTTAGACAGATTTAAAGGAGTCTTGCAAGAAAAAAGCGCGCAGGAGTGGCATTTTAAAGAGTTTGATGAGACGCTAGACTTCATCGCCAAAGAGCTAAAAAAGCACGACAAGCAAGACAAAGACGCCAAAAGCTATGAGATGACCTACACGCAAGCGCGAGATTTATTCTACAAAGCAAGCCCCACGCAAATCCAAACCGAGCTTTTTGAAAAGGTGCTGCCAATCGCGCAAAAGCTAGGGGTCAATATCCGCTCTGCCGTGCGATTCCGCTATGAAAGGGCTAGCAGTGATTTTACAAAAGACATCGCTGGAATGTATCGCACAAACCCCAACGCCGCCACGCTTAAAAAAGGCATATCCCAAGAGATAAAGCACAAAGTCCTACTCCACGAGCTTATCCATAGCGTTACAAGCCGCGCGATTTATGCCTATGATAGAGGGCAGCTAGACCTACTCACCACACCACAGCAAAACGCGATAAAAAACATTAAAGAGATTTATGCCGAGCTTTTTAGCAAACGCGATGAGCTAGGGCTAAAAAGGTGGCAGGGCGGAGAGCATACAGGAGACTATGGGCTGAAAAACGAGCACGAAATGCTTGCCGAGCTTGCTAACCCACGCTTTGTGGAGAAGCTCAAAAATATCGGGCTTTTTGAAAAGCTTGTGGATAATATCATTAAGCTCATAGCAAGTGCCAAAGAAATCTTTGGACTGAAAAAGACAAATGCGTATGAACGACTAAAAGGAGAGCTAGAGAGCATCATCACCAACTACAAAGACGACTTTAGCACGCAGTGGGAAGCGCAGAAGTTTAGGGACAGGGCGATGGGCAGTGAAAAAGTGGATTCTAGCGAGCCTAAGACAAAGCACGAGCAAAGAGAGCAGACAAAGGCGATTCTATCCCCTTTAATCAACAAACCCATAACCAACCAAAACGACGGCAGAGTAGCGCAAATATCGCGCAAGAATATCGCAAAAATGATAAGCGATAAAGCAGTGGCAAAAAGCGTGGCAAACGGATTTGAGCCAGCGGAGCATTTTAAAGCCGTGCAAGAAGTGGATAAACTCTACCAAAAAGCAAGGCTAAAAGAAACGCACAAGGACAGCAAAAGCACAAACCCCAATGTTTTAATACATCGCTACAACGCGGATTTAGACAATGCAAACGCACTCATAACGCTGAAAGAATCACTAAGTGGAGATAATCAAGGGAGCAAAATATACACACTAGAACTAGAAGCCCTTGAGTTAAAGCCCTCTGCACCCGAGCCTCAAGGTAGCGAGATAGTGTCTAGGAATACAGGATATGCAGAGCCTGTAACGCCCACTGAAACGCTTGGCGAGATTGTAGCACAAGATTCTAGCAAGTTACTAGAATCCACTATGAAAAAGTTTAACTACGATGGGAGAAAGGCAAAAGACTTGCTCGAGTGGCATAAAGATTCACACCCTTTGACAAAAGATGAAAACGGAGTGCCGAAGGTGTTTTATCACGGCACAGGGCAAAAAGAATTTGATCCCTTTCAAAATAAATATGTAAATTTTGAAGTGTTTAAGACAACTTTAAGTAATCAAGATGATGATTTTTTAAAAGGGCATTATTTTAGTTCAAATATAAAAATAGCAAAAACTTATAATAATAATATTTATAAAGTTTTTTTAAATGTAAAAAATCCTTTAGTTATAGATTTTAAAGGGCATACATTTAATGATTATATAGATGAAGCTATTAACAATATACCTAAAAGCGTGCAAGAAAATATTAGGGATTTTTACGATTCTATAATATTTAAAAATATCATAGATGACAACACCCAAAATGGCAAAAAACACCCCGTGGCAGATACGATTATGGTGCTTGATAGCAATCAAATAAAACACATAGAAAACAGGGGCGTAGAGAGTGAGAGTGGGCGGAAGTATTTTAATGACTCTAGTCCCAATATCTTTCACAGCAATCCACACTTAGGAGCGGGACTACTAGGCGGGAGCGTGGCAGGAGTGGAGCAAGATGAAAATGGGCAGTGGAGATTTAGCCCCGAGAAGTTTGCCCTAGGACTACTCGGCAGCACAGCTGGGAGCAAGGCAGTGGCAAAGGGGCTAGAATGGCGAGCAAGAAAAGTAGCCAAAAGCTACCCAAACATCGCCAAGGACAATCCACAGCTAATGCGAGAAATCGCCAAAAGAGATCTACACACCTACGCCACCGCAAGCACGCACAATGCTTTGTCGCGCTTTTTACACAACAATAAGCTTTTTGATATAAATCCACAGCTTTTCGCAGGGGAGAAGGCTCTGGCAAATGAAGCCTACGCACCGCACAAAGCAAGGCTAGAAAATGCAAAAGAGCTAGAAGCAAAAGGCGCGAAAGAGATAGAGATATGGGAGCAAACAGGCTGGTATAAGGACAAAGATCAAAGGTGGAAGTTTGAGATAAGCCAAAGGGGCGGAGAGCTACTGACAAAAGATGAATTTGGGAGACCTTATAAAAGAGCATTTTTGTCTAAAATCTTACAAGATGATGAGCTTTTTAACGCATATCCAAAGCTTGAAAATATACTAGTTATCGAGGATAAAAAGTTAGGGCGTGGTGTTAATGCAAGCTATGATCCTAAGCTTAAAGATATTTATATCAAAAATCTCCAAGCAAAAGAAGCAAAAATTAGTCTCTACCACGAGCTACAACACGCGATCCAAGATATAGAGGGCTTTGCATATGGGTTTAAAGACTATGTTACAAGTGATGAAAATTTTCACAAATACGCAATCCAACACGGGGAAGTAGAAGCAAGAAATGTAGAAAGCAGAATGAATCTACCAACAAAAAAAGATGTGCAAATCCTAAAAAGAGCCGCAAAAAATACAGATAAAAACATAGAAGATTTAAAGACAAGTGATTATGAAGAGTGGTATAAAAACGAGCGTATAAACACGGAGCAATCAAAGAAAAAAGATTTTTTAGCCAAAGCACAAGCTGCACAGGAAGTAATCAATCAAGGCAAATACACAGACCACCCGCACGAGACTATGGATACGCCTTTAGAAAATACCATAGCCGAAGCGACAATGCACGGCGAAGCGTTAAGCAAGAAGCTAGGAGACAAAGCAGGAGATACGCTAAAATCCACGCAAAAAGTGCAAGGGGAATCAAAAGAAATGCAGCAACAGCTACAAAGCACCATACAGACACATTTGGAAAATTTACCCCCCAACCCTACCCCCCAACCGATTAACGAAGCTAAAATCAAGGCGTTAATAAAACGATTTGACAATATAGAAAACTTACAAGAGCATTTAAACACTAGAGCAGACACAAAGGCAAGGCAGGAGATTTTTAGCCTTTTGGACGACACATTGCAAACACCGCAGGTGCATTACAAAAAGGATGGCAAAGACAAATATTTAAAACGATATAAAAGCGAAAGGAAAGAACCTTATTTTTATCTCTTAGTTACAAAAGATGAGAATAAAACATTTATAACACATTTTAAAACGAGAGACAGCAAATATTTAAGCAAGGAAATCACCAAAGCGCAAGAAATTATACAAGGTGCTGACATTATAGAAGCACTTAGTCAGCGGACAGGCGATATTTAAGCTTCTGCCTCCGCTATTATTGTAGCATATTTTTCAGCTTTACCCCTTTTTGTGTGCTTGTGTTTAGTGAATAATCACGCAAAAACACAAGGGCAAAGATGATTTACACAAAGCCGCCGCTACCCTTTATGGGAAATAAGAAAAATATGCTAAAGCATATCAAGCAAGTGCTAAATACTATGAGAGCAGATGGGGAGATCGATGGGGAGAGCATATTTATCGATGTGTTTGGCGGATCTGGACTTGTCGC